>JAVROG010000186.1:0-12693 GCA_032162865.1 Mycobacterium sp.
ATTCCTAAAGTCCGTCGGCGCGTTCGCCCTTCGCCGGGCGGGGCGGATCACCCTCTGGTGGACGATCGGCATCGCCACGTACTTCTTTCTGGTCGGCACGACGCTCGCATGGCTTCTCGAGCTTTTCGAAACGAACCGGCGGTTCGCTGAACTGGCCGCGGCCGCTGGGCTGGGCGGCCATAACCTGGTGAATGTCATCGCCGCATCTCTGTTCAGCGTGCTCGCCGTTCCCACCGGCCTGTACGCCGCCATACGTCTCGGCGCGATGGTCGCCGACGAGAGAGCCGGTCGATCGACCTTGCTTTTCGCACAACCAATTTCGCGCGGACGACTGATGTCCACTGAGATGGTGGTCACGGCTGGCGGGGTCGTCGCCCTGCATTGCGTTGCCGCATTCGCCGTCTGGGGCGGCGCCGAAATCACCGGCGCCCCACTGCAGTTGAGTGATTCGCTGGCAGGCGCGCTGAATTTCGTTCCGGCGGCATTGCTCGCGGCCGGAGCGGCCGCGGTGGGCGTTGGGTGGCTGCCATCCGCCGTCGTTGCGATCGGTGCACTGCCGGTCCTGGGCGGATTCCTGGTGAACATGGTCCTACAGGTCACAAAAGCCCCTGGCTGGGTTGTCAACCTGTCGCCGTGGACGCACCTCGCCGCCGTACCCGACACACCGCCCAATTGGGCGGGCGTCACCATTTTCCTGGTTTTCAGCGCGATCCTGACCGGGCTCGGACTGTATGGGTACGTCCAGCGCGATCTGGCAACGTGACCAAGGCCTTGCCCTGGCGCTTTTATTCACAAGAGGGGCTTGGCGTCCGGTTCGCAGGGGCAGCAATTCAGATGGGGCTGATACCCGGTTTGACAGAGATGAAAGTGTCGAGGAATCGCGCGATCTTCTGAAGCGAGCAGTGACGGCACTGGAAAGGCTTGCGGCAGAACAGTAGCGTGCCAACGAACTGTACGCCGACGTCAATCAGGTGCCAGCTCAAACCCTGACCGAGCTACAGCCGGGAGCAAGCCCGTTGGGTCCTCATGCCGGTTGATCGGAAGAACCCGTCCAGAGTCCGCATGGGATCACCCCGGGTAATGCTGATCGTGCTCCGGCCCCACGGACCGGCCAGGTGAGCACATCTGCGATGCGCTTAGCATTTGTACTGCACACATGTGTGTTGCACGCGAGGGAGGCGCAGTGAATGAACTTGAGAACCTCGATTTCTTCACCGACAAGTCGCTCGTCGACGACCCCTACGAGTACTACGAGGCGATTCGTCGTTGCCCAGTAAGGCGTGACCCGGCGCACGGCGTGGTGCTGGTGTCGGGGTACGAGGAGGCCGTCGCCGTACAACGTGACACCGATCAGACGTTTTCGGTGTGCAACATCGTCAGCGGACCATGGTCGGGCATTCCCAGCGACACCGATAGCGATGACATCTCGGACCTCATCGATCAGCATCGCCACCGGGTTACGTTCGGCGACTACTTCATCACGTTCGATCCGCCGAACCACACCGCGCACCGCTCGCTTTTGAGCCGGCTGTTCACGCCGAAGCAGCTCAAGAACAACGAAGATTTTCTGTGGCGCCTTGCCGATGACCAGCTCAACTCCTTCATCGCGGACGGCAAGTGCGAGATCGTCGTTGACTACAACTTTCCCTTCACGCTCGACGCAATTATCGACCTGCTGAGCGTCCCGGAGGCCGACCGTCAGCGATTCCGCCGCGCCGCGGTAGCCAGCAGGCTCAAGGGCGAGCGCAGCGGCTTCGTCGGCGTGAAAGAAGAGTGGTTCGTCGAGTACATCGAGGATCGACGGCGCGAGCCGCGCAACGACGTCCTGACCGAACTTGCGCTCGCGAAGTTTCCCGACGGCACCACCCCCGACGCGATCGATGTTGCGCGCGTTGCCACGTTCATGTTCGCCGCCGGCCACGGCACGACGATCGACCTGCTGAGTCTGGCGATGCTCATGCTTGCCGAGCGGCCGGACCTGCAAGAGCAGCTACGCGCGGACAACTCGAAGATCCCCGCCTTCATCGAGGAGATGCTGCGCTTCGAGAGCCCGATCAAATCGAATTTCCGCTTAGCGCGGCGCACCACCAAGATCGGCGGCGTCGACGTGCCGGCCGGGACGAGCGTACTCGTGATGAACGGTGCGGCAAACCGCGATCCAGAACGGTTCGATGAGCCCGACGAATTTCGGCTTGATCGCCCAAACATCTTGCAGCACATCGCATTCGGTCGCGGTATCCATACCTGTCCGGGCGCCCCGATTGCCCGGGCCGAAGTACGGGTGAGCTTGGAACGAATCCTTGACCGGATGGCCGACATCAGGCTGTCCGAGGCCAAGCACGGTCCGGCAAACAATCGTCGGCTCCAATGGGACCGCACCTTCTTGTTCAGGCGCCTCAAAGAACTGCACCTCGAGTTCACTCCGGTCCGGTGAGTCGTTCCGCTGCGAAACCGCGGCGCAACGCATCGACGTCGGACGACTTCGTGAACGTAGGTTGTCACGCCGTGGGGCGACGGTGCCAAGTCGTGTTTATCTGGCTATCTTTACGGCTAACAACAGTCATGATTGCCGTGGGGTAGCCCCGCTAACCCGCTACGCCGACTCTCAACGATGCAGAGCTGGCAATACCTCACTAAACGACACAACGCGCGAAACGAGCCCGATGCCCGTCAAACCGACAACGCCTGGCCGTACCAGCAGATTCTTGCCGAGCCGGCTGCCGTCACGCCGGTTTACCGCCGCGGTTACCGCGATCGGCGGCATGCAGCTGATGGCCACGATGGACGGCATTATCGCGGTCGTCGCGCTCCCTAAGATCCAGAACGAGCTGGGCCTGTCCGATGCCGGGCGGAGCTGGGTGATCACCGCCTACGTGCTGACCTTTGGCGGGCTGATACTGCTGGGTGGCCGCCTCGGTGACGCTATCGGGCTCAAGCGCGCCTTCATCCTTGGGGTAGCGCTGTTCACGGTCGTCTCGGCGATCTGCGGCATCGCCTGGACCGGGGGCATCCTCGTTTTGGCGCGGCTACTGCAGGGCGTGGCCGGCGCGATCATCGCACCGACCGGTATGGCGCTGGTGGCGACCACGTTCGCGAAAGGTCCTGCACGCAACGCTGCGATGGCCGTGTTGGGCGCGATCGCCGGTCTCAGCTCGGTACTGGGTCTGGTGGTGGGCGGGGCACTCACCGACGTGTCGTGGCGGCTGGTGTTTTTGGTCAACGTGCCGATCGGGCTGCTGGTGTTCTATCTGGCCCGCAACGCGCTGCGGGAAACCCAGCGGGAGCCGATGAAGCTTGATGCGACTGGGGCCGGCTTGGCCACGTTGGGCTGCGCCGCGGTGGTATTCGGCTTCACGATGGGTCCGGAGCGGGGCTGGCTGTCACCGACCACGATCGGTTCGGCCGTGGTGGCCCTGGGCGCTCTCGTGGCATTCGTCGTGGTGGAGCGCACGGCGGAGAACCCCGTGGTGCCGTTCAACCTGTTCTTCGACCGCAACCGGCTGGCCACGTTTGCGGTCCTCTTTCTGGCCGGTGGGGTGCTGTTCACCCTGACCCTGCTGATCACCCTGTATGTGCAGGACATCATGGGGTACAGCCCGCTGCGCGCGGCCGTAGGCTTTATCCCGTTCGCCATCGCGGTGGCCTTTGGGGCCGGCGCGGCGTCGCGGCTGGTGACGTCGTTCTCGCCGCGGGTGGTGGTGATCATCGGCTCCATCTTGATGGTGGGTGGGGTGTTGTACGCCTCGATGCTCACCCGCGGCGTCCACTACTTCCCGAATCTGGTGCTGCCCCTAGTCATCGCCGGAATCGGTATCGGCGTGGCCAACGTCCCGCTCGCGCTCTCGCTGATCGCCAGTGTCGGTATCGACCGGATCGGCCCCACCTCGGCGATCGCGGTGATGGTGCGGAGCCTCGGGGGGCCGGTGGTGCTGGCCGTCATTCAGACCATCATCACCTCGCGCACGCTGCAGCTGGGCGGCACTTCCGGACCGGTGAAGTTCATGAACGCCGCGCAGTTGCATGCGCTGGACCACGGCTACACCTACGGCATGCGGTGGCTGGCCGGCGTGATCATCCTGGTCGGTGCGGTGGCGCTGCTCATCGGCTACAGCGCACAGCAGGTGGCGCACGCGCAGGAAGTCAAGAGAGCCATCGACGCGGGGGATCTGGAGGCGCCTTGAACCGGCGCACAACCCGGGCAGAAGGCCACGTCTCACGCTCGCACGCAGCTTGGGGTAACCGACCAGCCGGTTCCCGCGTCAGCGGAAAGTGCCCGGTCATCGAGCCCCATCGGACTCCCCCGTCCCCACGCGGGTTACGTGTCTGAACGCTGGCCCTCTGCCAGCCTGTCGCGCAGACTCTTCGGCCGGATATCCGGCCAGTTTTGTTCGATGTACTCCAGACACGCAGCTCGGTCTGCCTCGCCGTAAACGACCCGCCAGCCAGCGGGAACATCGGTGAAGGTCGGCCACAGGCTGTGTTGTTCCTCGTCGTTGACCAAGACGAAAAAGCTTCCGTTGTCGTCATCGAACGGATTGATGCTCATCGGTTCCCCCGACCGTGTAACCGAGATGAATTAGGGCCAAATCATAACGGAGGCCGATGGATCGGTCCGGGTTGGGACCAACTTCCGGTGTGACTCCTGGGTTTACTCGTCAAGATCTGCTCGCGCTCGCCGAGGTGCTCTTAGACTTGTGGGAGGCCGCGGCTCGCCTGCGACGTACACCGCATTCGGTGTAGCGTCGTATCCGCGGCCATGTGTAGATGCATGTTCGAGCGGCTCACAAGAAGGTTGTGAAAGCTGGGTGGGGACCTTGGGGGTGTGGTGGTCGAACGTGGTGCGCGCAACGTTGCGGACGCCCGCTCCGAAGTCACCGTCCCGGATCGGCAAGACGGCGATGTGCGGTCTCGGCGCCGACTCACTTTGCCGCGACCTTCGCCCACGCCCCGACCACGCCGCGGATCGCAGACAATTTTCGCAGTTTTAAAGAAGCTGTGGATTCCGCTGGTCCTACTGACTGTGATGGCCGCTGGGGGATTGACCGTGTCGCGACTGCACGGCGTCTTCGGCTCAGAGAAGCGCATCTCGTATGCCGACACCAGGCGAGAAGACACCAAACCCTTCAATCCGAAGCACCTGACGTACCAGGTTTTCGGACCACCCGGGACCGTGGCAGACATCAGCTATTTCGACGTCGACGGTGAGCCGCAGTTTATTCACGGAGCAAGCCTGCCGTGGTCGCAGGAGTTCGCGATCACCGCGGCGGCGGGCCTCGGAAATGTCGCGGCGCAGGGCGATAGCGACAGTATCGGCTGCCGCATCGTGGTGGACGGCGTGGTCAAAGCCGAGAAGATCACGGACGAGGTGCACGCCTTTACCTTCTGTGTGCTGAAGGCCGCATGAGCGAGCACGACGTGGGCGAGGAACGTGGGACGCCACCATTGTTAGCGCGGTCGATCCGCCGATTTTCGGTGCTGATCATCCTGGCATGGTTGGCGATCGTCGTCGTCGTGAACACCGGCGTCCCCTCACTCGAGCGGGTCGAGAAAGAGCATTCAGTATCGCTGAGTGCGCCCGATGCGCCGTCGTTCACCGCGATGACGCGGGTCAATCACGACTTCCAGGAATCTGCTTCCGGCAGTTTGGCGATGATCGTCTTGGAAGGCCAGCAATCCCTCGGCGGCGACGCTCACCAGTACTACGACCGTTTGATTCGTCAGTTGAACGACGACCCGAAGCATGTGCTGCACATCCAGAATTTCTGGGGCGATCCACTCACGGCGGGCGCCGCGCAAAGCGTCGATGGCAAGGCCGTATTCGTGCAACTGAATCTGGCCGGTAACCCGGGCGAGACCTTGGGGAACGAATCGGTGGCGGCGGTCCGGCACATCGTGGGACGGACGCCGCCGCCTGCCGGGGTCGGAGTCCATGTCACCGGCCCCGCGGCGATCGTTTCCGATATGGGCCAGAGTGGCGACAGCTCGATCGTCCTGATGACGGTGTTAAGCCTCGCGGTGATCTGCACTCTGTTGCTTTTTGTCTACCGTTCGGTTGTCACGGTATTTCTCTTGCTGATCATGGTCAGTATCGAATTACAGGTGGCCCGAGGAATTGTCGCATTCCTCGGCGACCACGAGGTTTTTGGTCTTACTACCTTCGCCGTCAATCTGCTGGTGTCCCTCGGGATCGCGGCCGGAATGGACTACGGGATATTCTTCACCGGGCGGTATCAAGAGGCGCGACAGGCCGGCGAGGATCGGGAAACGGCTTTCTACACCACCTACCGCGGGGTCGCTCCTGTCGTCTTGGGTTCCGGTTTGACGATCGCCGGAGCGGTTTTCTGCCTGAGCTTCACCCGGCTACCCACCTTCCGGGCGCTAGCCGGCCCGTGCGCCGTGGGCATATTAGTCGCGGTCGCGGTCGCGCTGACGTTGGTTCCGGCAGTCCTCAATGTCGGAAGCCGTTTCGGTCTGTTCGACCCTAAGCGGAAGATCAAGGTTCGTGGCTGGCGGCGGGTAGGAACGGCGATCGTTCGGTGGCCCGCGCCCATTCTCGTCGCGTCATCAGCAATCACGTTGATCGGGCTTCTGACGCTGCCGGGATACAATCCCAGCTACAACGACAGGCAGTATCTCCCCACGAATATTCCCGCCAATCAGGGGTATGAGGCCGCGGCGCGGCATTTTCCACAGTCGCGAATGTCGTCGCCCGAGATCCTGCTGGTCGAGTCGGACCACGATTTGCGCAATTCGGCGGATTTTCTGGTTTTGAACAAGCTGGCCAAGGCCGTCCTCGCGGTTCCAGGAGTTTCCCTGGTGCAGGCCGTAACACGGCCCCAGGGGACCCCGATTGACCACGCGACAATACCGTACATGCTCAGCATGCAAGGGGCTGGCTTGGAACAATCCATGCAGTTTCAGAAAGAGCGCGTCAAGGACATGCGCAGGGCGGCCGACGAGCTGGCGGCGACTATCAAAATCATGCAGCATATGTACGACCTGTTAAAACAGCTCACCGACACGACTCACCACATGGTCGGCGAAACGCATGAAATGCAGGCGATCACGGACGAGTTGCGAGATCACATTGCGGACTTCGAGGACACCTTTAGACCGATCCGCAGTTACTTCTACTGGGAAAAGCACTGCTACGACATTCCCATCTGCTGGTCGCTCAGATCGGTATTCGATTCACTCGACGGCGCTGACGAGGTTAGTGAAAAGCTGCAAGATCTGGTGGCAGATTTAGATCACCTAGACGTGCTCCTGCCTGCGCTGCTTGTCCAGTTCCCGCCGATGATCGAAACCATGAAGACCATGCACACCATCACGCTGAGCATGTACAGCACCATGTCCGGGACCATCGGCGAGATGGACCAGAGCAGCGGCAACTCGACAGCGATGGGGAAGGCTTTCGATGCCGCTAAGAACGATGATTCTTTCTACTTTCCACCGGAAGTCTTCAAGAACGCGGACTTCAAACAGGTCATGAACGTGTTCCTGTCACCGGACGGGAAGGCCGTCCGGATGCTCATTTCGCAACGAGACGATCCCGCGTCGCCTGAAGGGATCGCACGGATCGACCCAATTAGAACTGCGGCCGAGGAGGCGTTGAAGGGAACGCCGTTAGAAGACTCGAAGATCTATCTCACCGGGACCGCAGCGATAGTGAAAGACCTGGTGGACGGCTCGAAATATGATCTCATGATTGCGGGAGTCGCTGCGCTCTGCCTCATTTTCATGATCATGCTGACTATCACGCGGAGTTTTATCGCCTCCCTTGTCATCGTGGGTACGGTATTGGTTTCACTGGGCGCGTCATTCGGGCTGTCTGTGCTCGTCTGGCAGGATTTGCTCGGTATACAAATACATTGGATGGTGCTCGTCATGTCGGTGATCATCCTTTTGGCGGTCGGGTCTGATTATAATTTGCTGCTGGTCTCCCGGATGAAAGAGGAAATAGGCGCCGGTATAAACACCGGCATCATTCGTGCGATGGGGGGCACCGGCAAGGTGGTGACGATCGCCGGCCTGGTGTTCGCGTTCACCATGATGTCCATGGTGGTCAGCGATCTGCGCAGCATCGGTCAGTTGGGCACCACGATCGGAATGGGACTGCTGTTCGACACGTTGGTCGTACGCGCGTTCATGACGCCGTCCATCGCCGCGCTGCTGGGACGCTGGTTCTGGTGGCCGCAACAAGTGCGCCCTCGCCCCGCCAGTTCGTTACTTCGGCCGTCGGGACCCCGTCCGTTGGTACGTGCCCTATTGCTGAGATAGCTGCGGCAAGTGGCGGATTTCCAGTTCATGACGGCGCCGGTGATCGTGGGGACCATGGTGGCCCTAGGCGATAGCATCGGCGGTCGCGTCATCGTGGGTGGTGTCCTCAACGCCGAGACCATTGCGCGCGAAGTGAACGCCGTCACCTTCGGCCTGTTGACGGCCGCATGAGCAGCGAACGCCCTCAGGTCCCCTTCCTAGCGCGGACGATTAGCCGGCTTTCGCCGTTCATCATCCTGGCGTGGATAGCGGTGGCTGCGATTGTCACCCTGGCAGTTCCATCGCTGGAGCAGGTCGGCCAAGAGCATTCCGTGCAACTGAGTCCCACGGATGCGCCGGCGCTGCAAGCCATGGTGCGCATGGGCAAGGTCTTCAAAGAATCCGATTCAGACAGTGTCGCGATGATCGTGCTGGAGTCCAAACAGCCGCTCTCCGACGATGCCCAGACCTACTACGCCGGATTGGTTCGTCATTTAAGGGACGACCCGAAGCATGTCCAGTATGTGCACGATTTATGGGGAGATCGAATCACAGCGCAGGGCGCGCAAAGCCCCGACGGCAAAGCCACATATGTGCAATTGAATCTGGCCGGCAACCAAGGAACGACCTTAGGGCAGGAATCCGTGGCGGCGGTCCGGAATATCGTAAAGCGGACCCCGCCCCCTCCCGGTGTCGGGGTCTATGTCACCGGCCCGGCGGCACTCGTTGCGGATATGCAGCAGACTGGTGAAAGATCCCTTCTGAAGATGACCGTGATAAGCGTCGCGATTATCTTCGCGATACTGCTCTTGGTCTACCGCTCGGTCATCACCGTGGTTCTGTTATTGGGCATAGTTGGGATCGAATTAGGGGCGGCCCGTGGAATCGTTGCGTTTCTCGGCGATCACAATGTACTTGCACTTTCGACGTTTGCCATAAATCTGCTGGTGGCCCTCGGGATCGCGGTCGGAACTGACTACGGGATATTCTTTTTCGGTCGATATCAAGAGGCGCGTCAGGCCGGCGAGGACCCGGAAACGGCCTACTACACCAGCTACCGCGGAATCGCGCCCGTTGTCTTGGCTTCTGGTTTGACGATCGCCGGGGCAGTCTTGTGCCTGAGTTTTACCCGGATCCCCATCTTCCAGACCATCGGCTTCCCGTGCGCGGTGGGCATGCTCGTCGCGGTCGCTGTCGCGCTCACGCTGGTCCCGGCAGTTCTGGCCGTCGGAAGTCGCTTCGGGCTGTTCGACCCCAAACGCAGGATCGGGGTTCGTCGGTGGCGCCGCGTCGGCACGGCGATTGTCCGCTGGCCCGCGCCCATTCTCGTCACGACGTTGGCGATCGCGCTGATCGGTCTAGTGACACTCCCGGGCTATAAAACAAGCTACAACGACCGACTCTATATACCTAAAGATCTTCCAGCGAATTTAGGCTATGCGGCCGCCGACCGCCATTTCTCCCAAGCGCGATTGATGCCCGAAGTTCTGACGATAGAATCAAAACACGATATGCGCAATCCGGCAGATTTTCTGGTGCTACACAAACTAGCCAAGGGAATCTTCCGGGTTCCGGGAATCTCTCGGGTGCAAGGGATAACCCGACCCGAAGGAACACCGATTGAACACACTTCACTGCCTTTTCTGATCAGCATGCAGGGTGCGAGCATGCAACAAAATATGCGGTTCATGAAAAGCGCCAATAATGACCTGCTGAGGCAGGCCGATTTGATGACCGAACAAATCGCACTGATGAAGCGCATGTATCAACTACAGCAGCAAATCACCACCGTTACCCATCACTCGATCGACAAAACACGAGAAATGTCACTGATTGTCGACGAGTTGCGCAATCACACAGCTGATTTTGACGATTTCTGGAGACCGGTAAGAAGCTATTTCTATTGGGAAAAACACTGCTACGATATTCCAATATGCTGGTCGTTGCGGCAGATATTTGAGAGCCTCGACGGTGTCGATAAGGAAAGCGAAAAGCTCCACGACGTTTTAGGGGATCTGAACAAAGTGGACGCGCTGCTGCCGCAGCTTCTTGAGCAGTTCCCGCCGATAATCGCGACGCTGGAACGCATGCGGACGCTTACGCTGACGATGCACAGCACGATGTCCGGGCTCTTCAGCGAGATGGACGAAACAGGCCAGAACGCCAACGCCATGGGACAGGCGTTCGACGCCGCGAAGGACGACGACACCTTCTATCTGCCTCCGGAGGTTTTCCAGAACCCCGACTTCCAGCGCGCAATGAATTCCTTCCTGTCCCCGGACGGGAAAGCGGCCCGATTCATCATTTCGCAGCAGGGCGATCCCGCGACGTCCGAGGGTATAGCGCGTATCGATCAGATAAAGAGGGCGGCCGAAGAGGGACTCAAGACGACACCCCTGGAGGACGCCAAGGTCTATATCGCCGGCACCGCGTCGACCTTTAAAGACTTCCGAGATGGCTCCAAATACGATCTACGCATCGCGGTAGTCGGTGCACTCTGCCTTATCTTCATGATCATGCTCATCATCACCCGAAGTTTTGTGGCGGCATTAGTGATCGTGGGTACGGTGGCACTTTCGTTGGGTGCATCATTTGGGCTGTCGGTGCTGATCTGGCAGTACGTTCTGGGTATCAAATTGCATTGGATGGTGCTTCCGCTATCGGTGATCATTCTTTTGGCTGTCGGGTCCGACTATAATTTGCTGCTGGTGTCCCGGATCAAAGAGGAAATAGCCGCCGGTATAAACACCGGGGTCATCCGTGCAATGGGCGGCACCGGGAAGGTCGTGACAAACGCGGGCCTGGTGTTCGCTTTCACGATGGCCGCGATGGTGGCCAGCGATTTGCGGATTATCGGTCAGGTCGGCACCACCATCGGCCTGGGCCTGTTGTTTGACACCTTGATCGTGCGCTCGTTCATGACTCCGGCTATCGCCGCCCTGCTCGGACGTTGGTTCTGGTGGCCGCAAATTGTGCGCCCACGCCCAGCTAGTCAAATGCTTCGGTCCTCAGGACCGCGCCCGCTGGTACGGGCTTTGCTGCTGAGGGAGGAGGACCGCCACGACGATGACGCGGTCACAACCGAGTCGCCGAGGCAATCCATCTAGGTTGGCCCTGGGTTACGAAGCCAGCTTTCGCCTCGGGTCGGCTGGCCGCTTATCAACGCTAGCTCGGCACCGATACCTGAGGTCGGTAGCACGCCACCGGTGACCATCGATTACCACATGTGCCTGTCATCGGTGGACGCCGGTCCGTTCACCTGTTGATGATATTCGCGCGATCCGGCTGCCGACGATGCGACGTCACGGGATCATTTGCAGTTAGCCGAGTCGCCGGAGTCAGTTAACGACACAAGGGGTATGAGGAACACGTGGAGTGGCTGGTGTCGCATGCAGTGGCGATCGGGTCGGCGTTGGTGGCGGCATTGGTGGCGGCGGTGGGCATCGTTGTTCGGCAGGTGGCCTTGCAACGTCCGGCCGCGCAGGACGAACCCAGCGCGATGGTTCCGGTTCTACGCGACCGGTTGTGGTGGGCAGGAACGGCTGCGGCCGGCGCCGGCTATGCCTTCCAGGCGGTGGCCCTGGCCCACGGGTCTGTGCTGTTGGTGCAACCGCTGTTGGTGTCCTCGCCGTTGTTTGTGCTTCCGCTGAGCGCCTGGCGGTCCGGTCAACGCGTGACTGGCATCGAGTGGGGATGGGCTGTGCTGCTGACTGCCGCGCTTGCGGTCTTCGTGTTAGTCGGGCAGCCACGAGCCGGGCACTACCGGCCCCCAGTGCCGGCATGGTCACTGGCGCTCATCGGCGCGGTGGTGATTGTCGTGGTCTGTGTGGCCGTCGCCCGTCGTACTGCGGGTCGGGTGCGCGCATCGGCGCTCGGAGCGGCGGTGGCAGTCGGACTCGGACTGATCGCTGTGCTGACCAAGACCTGCACCCATCGGTTGAGGCTCGGCGGCTGGGACGCCCTGCTGACCATCCCGGCGCCGTACCTGCTTGTTGCGCTGGCAGTCGGGGTGACGTTTCTGCAGCAATGGGCATTCCGTTCGGGCGCCTTGCAGGCATCGGTCCCGATCATGCTCGTGGGTGAGCCGATCGTCGCGGTGCTGCTCGGCATCGTCGTGCTCGGTGAGCAGTTGACGGTGCGCGGCGTCGGAGTCGTGGCGCTACCGGTAGCCCTCGCGGCCATGTTGACGGCCACAATTGCGCTCGGCCGTGGCGAGGGCGCCCACACCGAGGAGGCTGCAAAACCGCCCAGCGCGACCTCGAAGGCGGACGTAACTAGTTGATCCGCCGCGGGTTTCGCTGACGTCGACGGTTCCGCAAAGCAGCCCACGCCCCCGTACACCACAACGCCCAGGCCACAAGCAGCGGCTGAAACAGCAGCCGGATACCGCGGGCGAGGTCGGAGTTGAGCCCGAAGGCATTCGCGTGCGTGACG
>JAVROG010000187.1:0-11236 GCA_032162865.1 Mycobacterium sp.
TCCGGACGCGCTGGCCAAGACCGCCGAGCACGCCGAAACGCCAGAATTCACCGGCTATTTGATCGACGCTCTCTACGGTGACGCCGATCTCGGCGGGCTGAGTGGCCAGACACTCATCGGTGCGGAATTGGCGGAGCGCTACGGCATCACCGACGAGGGCGGCCGTCGCCCGCCCTCGCACCGTCATTTGGGTATGCCGCGGGAACCGAGCACCGTTGTGGTGCGGTAAGCGGAGCGCGGGGCACGCAGTCCGCCCGCGCTGAGAAGCAATCGGCCAGGGCTGATGAGTGTGGGGGCCGGTTACTGAAATTGGAACCATTGATCGACTTTTAAATGCGATATCACCGGCGATATCGCATTTGCTGATCGCCTAGGGGCTGCCTTCCAGGTGCTTCTGTGGCGCATGTGACGAGTCGCGGACCGCCGCCTGGTGGAAGAAGGCGACCCATCGCGCCACCGTGCGCGAAAGTCGCAGTGCGGCAGAAAGTGAACTAACTCGGGCAGTAGGTCGCCTCTGCGGTGTTCACCATGTCCGAGACGTGTTCCAGCGTCAGGCCGTCGTGGCCCAGCACCGAGTGGACGTTTTGTGCTACCTGGTCCGGCGGCCAGCCACGCAGGCGATTGATGCAGATGTGCAGCGCCAGTTTGACCATGTAGTCGTTGTGGTCCGGCGGCCACGTGAACCCTTGGGCGTGCAGTTGAGCAAGATATGCGTCATCAATCGGATCGGCAGTCGCCGCCGCAGCGCCACTGACCAGGACCGCACCAACCATCATTGGGGCGGTAAGTCTGACCAGCCGGCGATTCAAAGACATTGGCCCGTAATTGTGCGGGCCCAAAGCAGCGCAAATCTGACGAATGGGGAAAGAGCTTATGAAGAACTGGAATTTCGGCCTTTAGTCGCCCTTCTCCTGGATTGCGATAGAACACAGTCAGCCAGCGCCGGTAGCGCCTGCCGGGTCATCAGGAAGGTGTCGGTCAGGTTGACCGCCACGGTCGCGTTGCAGTCGGCAAGGGTGTGCTCGTGGGTGTGGGCGCAGGGTTGGATTGCCGCCGCGTTGATCAACACCTCGAGACCGCCGAGTTCAACCAGCGCGGCATCCACCGCGGCGGTTACCGCATCCTCGGACGCGACATCGAGGACCGCCGTCGTCAGGCGCTTACCGGTGCCGGCCTCGGCTGCGGCCGCCGCGGTGTGCGCCAGCCCCCCTGTTGACACGTCGCAGCCGACCACAATGGCACCCTCGTAGAGCAATCGGGCCACGGTGGCTTGCCCGATTCCCGAGCCGGCGCCTGTGACGATGACCCGCCGCTCAGTGAAACGATCCATCGTGCAATCCCTTTCGTTCATGCAAGCTGGAAGGCGCTGATCGGCGCTTCCTCGGGATAGCGGGAAGGGCCGCCGATGTCGTAGGCGGCGTTGAGCGCAGTGATGAACCCCGGATCGTGTAGCGGTTCGGTGGGTATGTCGAGCTTGATGCCCCTTCCGGTGGCGTCGTCGACCATGATCTCGATTGCCTTCTCGACGGTCAGATCGTCGGAGCCGTCCATGTTCTTCTTCAATTCGTCGAAGTCGGAGAACACCTCGGCCGACCAATGCACCAGGAAGCGCAACTCGTGGGTGTGGTGGCGGGCGATCACTTCCTCGCCGTTCTTCAGCAGCCACTGGTCGCGGTCGTCGGGATCTCCGGCGAACATGGTGTCGAATGCCAGACCAGCGGGGATCTGTTGTTCCAGTGGACCATTCGCTTCACCGCGATGCACCATCATCTCGTTCTGCACTACCACGCCGCGGTTGTAGATCGGTGGCAGCACCCGCTTCGGAGCGCCCAGGGGACCTTCGGGCCAGAAGGTGAATCCGCTGCCGCCGTCCAACGAAAACCAGGTGATGACCTGCGCCATCTTGATTAGGTAGTCCCGGAACAGTCCGGATTTGCCCATGACGCTGGTCAGCCACGTCGGGGCATTCTCGTGCCGCACGCCGCGAAAACTCGGCGAATCCAGGTGTCCTGGATCGCGATTGGCGCAGGGCCCATTGATGTTGAACAGCATCAGTTCTGGCTTGGCGTACTCGGCACCCCAGTAGCCCTTTGCCATCTCCAAGAAGCGCTCGTTGTAGAAGCAGTCGTGCAGTTGCGGGTAGAGCACGGCACCGTAATTGGCCAGGTAGCCGCGGAAGGTCGGGGTGAGGAATAGATCCAGCGACGGCGTGAACCCCTCGGGGAAAAGGCCGCTCATGGTCGCGATCAGCTCATCGGCAGAGGCGAAGTGCTGGGCGATGATCAGGTGCCAGGGGCCTTCTGTGTGCGCCACGTCGAGCAGGCGCTCGCGTTGATCCTCGGTGTAGACATTGTCTATCTCGCGGGGCGGTGCGGCGGGGCGAAGCACGTCGGAAAGCTCTCTGCGTCGCTCATCGGTGAGCATCACTTGTCTCCTTCTGCTGTTGCGAGTCCAATTCTGCTCAGTGGCAGCGCTTCGCGAATGCGCGTTGCCCGGTGACTGGGACGGTTAAAAGCCAACCGGATTGGCGAACTTGGCGCGCAACAGTGCGCCGATCTCGGCGATGGCCAGCCGACCGCGTGCGGTCGCCTCGCACCGCATGAGAAAGCCGTGGTACATCCCCGGATAGCGGGTGAGGGTGGTCTGCACTCCGGCATCGGATAGCCGGGCGGAGTATCGCTCACCCCAATCCCGAATCGGGTCGCATCCCGCTGTCGCGACGATGGCCGACGGCAGACCAGACAAGTCGGATGCGTACGCCGGGACCAGGTAGGGGTCGCGAGGCGAGTCTGCATCGCCGTCGGTGAGGGCGTGCAGGTAATCGATGTCGTCGCGGCCGAGCATCGGCGCATTCGCAAGCAATGTGATTGACGGAGCGGTCATGTCGCGATCCAGGCCAGGGTAGAGCAAAACCTGTGCGCAGATCGCCGGCCCGCCGCGGTCACGTGCGGCCAACGCCACCCCGGCGGCAAGCGACCCTCCCGCGCTGTCGCCGACCACCGCGAGCCGATCTGCATCGACGCCCAGCCGTTCGGCATTGCCGGATACCCACACGGCGGCGGCATAGGCGTCGTCGAACTGTGCTGGCGGCGGTGATTCGGGGGCCAGTCGGTACTCGACGGCAACAACAGTGGCGCCGGAGGCCGCTGCCAGTGCGCGGGCCAGCGGCTCGAAAGAGTGGTTGGTGCCCATGACCAGGCCGCCGCCGTGCAAGTACACCAACACGGGTTGCCCGGAATCGCCTGTGGGTCGGTAGATCCGGACGGGAACCGACGCCGGGATCGTCATGTCGGTGACATCGGCCATCGCCGGCATGTCGTCGGGCAATGGTGCGGCCTCGATCGCCGCACGCCCTGCCGCGAGACCGCGTTGGCGCATCGGGTGTACGTCGCCGAAGGAGGCGATACGCGCGGCGGCGTCGGGGTCCAAGGCCGGAGTCATTGCTTGAGCGACGGCGGACGCTGCGCGGCAAGCATGTCCGCCCGGTGCTTCATTGCCGCCACGACCGACGGCTGGGTCACCAGGTAGAACCTTCCCGCCGCGGCCTGCTCGAATAGCGTCTCGGCGGCCGCCATCGGATCCATGGCTGCGGCTTTGACTTCCAGCATGGCGGCACGCTGCGCCTCGGCGGCCCCCGCGTCACCGACGGACTCCACTCCGCCCGCGGACTCGAAGATGTTGGAAATCACCGCGCCGGGCAGCACGGCCTGCACATGAATGTGGTTGTCGTGTCCAGCGGTTTCCACGTCGAGACGTAAACACTCGGTCAATGCGAGCACCGCATGCTTGCTCATGACGTAAGGCGTCTGCAACGGAATCGCCACCACCGCACCGACCGACGACAGGTTCCACACCCAAGCCTGTTCGTCGGTGGCCATCATCTTGGGCAGAAACGCCCGCACGCCGTGGAAGACGCCGCTGATGTTGATGTCGACGACGCGCTGCCAGTTGGCCAATGGCGTGTCCCACAGATAACCGAACTGCTCGATGCCCGCGTTGTTCACCAACAGGCGCACCGGGCCCACGTCCCGATAAGTCCGGTCGGCCAACTCCTGTACGGCGTCGGCGTCGCGCACGTCGCACACCGCTGCTGTGGCTTCGCCTCCGGCCGCGCCCACTTCGTCGCGCAGTGCGGCGATGGCCTCGGCATCGATGTCGGCCAGCACTAACTTCATACCCAAGCGGTCCGCGTAGCGAGCTAATCCCGCACCGATCCCGGCACCGGCGCCGGTGATGACCGCCACGCCGCCGGAGAACGTTTCCCGGACGCTCACGACCCGGTGGTGGTTGCCGCGTGCTGTTCGGACAGCAACACCGAGTTCGTCGTGTCGAGAATGACTTCCATTGCGGTGAACTCTAAACCGTTCGGGCCGCGGCGCACACCGACCTGGGCTACGCCGCTGGACACCGCGAAGGGCACAAAGTTCGCGATTTGGTTGACCAGGATGTAGAACCGGGCGTGGGTGACGTCGCCGTCGACGCCGGTACGGTGCACGTTGGTCGCGTGGTGTCGCAACGGGTAGGGGCTCTGCTCGCGGTGCCCGGACAGCCATTCCATCACCGCGTCGCGACCATGGAGTTCTGGCGACATCAGCTCCTCGAAAGGGCTTGAGCCACTGTCGCTTCTGCTCACGTAACGGACGTCGTCGGCGTAACGTGCTGCCAGCTCGTCGTAGTGCGCTTCGTCGTAGTGGTACCAGAAGCCGCCGATGAACTCCTGCAGTTCCGGCAGCGTGATGTCGTCACTCATGTGAACAAGTCAACCCTGAGACGGACCGGGCGACACCGGGGTTGCCCAGTCAGTGGAACGCCATCTTTACCCGGTGATCAGGTCCCATAGCGCGCCCGCACTGGCGTGCAGCGCCGCATCGGTGACCTGGTCGTCCCAGTACCGCATCGAGCCGAACTCCGAACGCCATGCCAGTGCTGCCCGGGTGAACTCGTGCAGCGAGTGCTCAAGGGTGGTACCGATCGCGCCATGTACCTGATGAGCGTTTCGCACCGCCACCGATGTCGCGTGGCCTGAGCACGAACGAGCAACGGCAACAAGGAATTCCAGATTGAACGCCGACCATTCGCTGCTGACACCGGCGGCCAACGCGGCCTCGGTCGCTGCCCGGGCGAGGGCGGCCTCACCGGCGAGGTCGGCGATCAGGTTCTGGACGGCTTGGAATTTCGATAACGGGCGGCCGAACTGAGTCCGTGATGTGACGTGCTCTATGCACAATTGCAGGACCTGGTCGAGTGCGGCGCAGACCTGGATCGAGCGCACCAGCCCGGACTTCAGCCGCAGCTGGGTGACCAGGGCAAGAGTGGTCGGCACGCCCCGCAGACCGGCGAGGTCGGCGGCGACCGTGTCACGCGGTTCACCGATCAGGTTGGTGCCCGCAGTGATCGTGAGCTGGTCTGCCGCGACGTCGGCGACGCGGTATCCGCCTTCGCTGCGCCACACGACCACCACCCGGTCGGCCGCAGCAGCCCAGGGCACGTCCGTCGCCTGTCCGCGCTTGTCGAGCATGCACACCGTCCGAACCGTACCGTCGGCCGGCATCCCGTTAGCCTCAAGCAGCCAGCATGCCAATAAATCATGCTCCGCCAACGGAATTCGCACACCATGACCAACGGCGGCGGCCAGCAGTTCGGCCGCTTCGAGCCACCCGGCTCCGCTGCCGCCGTGCTCTTCTGCGCCGGTCAAACGCACCAAGCCGAGATCGTCGAGGTGCTGCCACAGGTCGGGATCCCGCCGAGTCATTGCGGCGGTCGGATGCTTCTCGCGGTATTCGGCGAAAACGGCGCCCATCATGTCGACGACGGCCGCATCGGCACCGCCTTGGGAAGCAGGCCCGGTGCTCATCGCAGCCCCAGCCCGCGCGCGATCACACCGCGCAGCACCTCGTTGGTGCCACCCCGCAGGGTAAAGCCCGGCCGCTGGTCCACGGCAGCCTGCACCAACGTCGAGAAGACTGAATCGGGTGAGTCTTCGAGGTCGGCAAATTCCGCGATGTCGCCCTCGGTGGTGGTGCCGAGAACCTTCACCACTGCGGCGGGTGTGTCCGCTGGGTCGTGTCGTTCCAACGCCCCGGCGACCGCAGTGGACATGTGGTGCAGGCCGGTGATACGCGCCACCAGCCGCCCCAGGTCGGCGTTGCGGGGAAGGGCGTTGGAGGCCATGCGGTCGGCGCAGGCTGCCAGCAGAACGAAAGTGGACAGGAACCGTTCGGGTCCGCTGCGTTCGAAAGCGAGCTCCGACGTCACTTGTCGCCAGCCGTCGCCGATCTCACCGAATACCATGTCATCGGGCACGAGCGCCCCGTCAAGGATTACCTCGTTGAAGTGGTGCGCCCCGTTCATCGAGATGATCGGGCGGATCTCGATGCCGGGTCCGTGTAGGTCGACGATGAACTGGCTGAGCCCGGCATGCCGGTGCTGTGGATCCACCGGTGCGGTGCGGGCGAGCGCGATGAACGCCTCGGCGAGATGAGCCCCTGAGGTCCAGACCTTGGTGCCGGACAGGGACCAGCCGCCGTCGACACGCTCGGCCCGGGTGCGCACGCTGGCCAGATCGGAACCGGAGTCGGGCTCGCTCATCCCGATGGCGAAAAAGCACTCGCCGCGCACGATCCGGGGCAGGAAGTGCTGCTTCTGCGATTCCGTGCCGTACTTCAGCAGTGACGGCACGATCTGGCGATCGGCGATCCAGTGCGCAGCCACGGGCGCGCCGGCGGCCAGCAGCTCCTCGGTGACGACGAACCGTTCCAGGAAAGTGCGTCCGTGCCCGCCGTATTCAAGTGGCACTGTCATACCCAGCCAGCCGCGCGCCGCGAGCGCGGCGGTGAAGTCCTCGTCCCACCGGGAAAGCCAGGCATCGACGGCAGGGGTGAATGAGCCCGCGGCGAGTTGCTCGGCGATGAATGTGCGCACCTCGGTGCGCAGGTTTGCGGTCAACTCGTCTTCGATTTCGGCGGGCGGCACCAACCGCAGTGCCGCCATCAGGGCGTCCGCCACTTGGCGATCCGCTGTTGGTGCTCGGGGTCACGGTGCGCCAGCGGTTGCATGGCGGCGGCCATTCCTAGTGTCGACTCGAGCGAACCGGTGCGCGACTCGTGCAGCAGGCGTTTGGCCATCCGCAACGCGTGCGGGGGGTTCTTGGCGATGCGCTCGGCAAGTTCCTTGGCTGCCGGCAGCAGGTCGTCGTGGGCCACCACGCGAGTGACCAGGCCCCAATCCAGTGCAGTCGTCGCGTCGACGCGGTCGCCGGTGAAGGTCATCTCGGCGGCCCGCTGGTAGCCGACGACGCGTTGCAGAAACCAGGAGCCGCCGTCGCCGGGGATGAGGCCGAGCTGAACGAAGCTTTCCGCGAAAGATGCACGCTCGGAGGCGATTCGGATGTCGCACATCAATGCCAGGTCGCAGCCGGCGCCGATGGCGGCCCCGTTGATCGCACCGATCAACGGAACTTCGAGCCGGGACAGCGCTCGTGGGATCCGCTGGACGCCGTCAATGTAGGCATGCCGCTGATCGAGTGCGCCAAGCGCGAACATGCCGGCCTGGTCCGCCATCTCTTTGACATTGCCGCCGGCGGAGAAGATCTTGCCCACGCTGGTGAGGATCACCGCACGGACCTCGGTGTCGGCGTTTGCGTTGTCGACGGCTGCCTCAACTGCGGCGATGAGGTCTTTGCCGGTGATTGCGTTGCCGACGCCGGGCAGATTGATCGTCCAGGTACGGATGGCTCCGTCGGTGGCAATGACGAGTGGCTCCACGGATTCGCTCATGCAGGCAACTCTAAGGACCCGGGTTCAGTCGCCGGACGCGCGGGTGAATCGCTCCCGGACTGCATGAACGGAACATAAGCAACCCGTCGCGCTCGACCGAATCGTGTCCCGCTCAGAGGAAACAGCCGCCGTCGATGTGCCTGCCGGCTTCGATACTGAGGAACATGACCAGACCGACCACCGCCTGCGCCGACGGGACCGCGGCCGAACCCGGGGAATTTCGGGACAACCTGCGGCGGGCCGACCCGGGCGTGCTGGTCGCTATCCTCGCGCAGCTCACCGGCGATGCATCGGTGGTCGACACCTTCGGACCAAAAATTTCCCACGTCCCGGACCCACCCGAACGCGCTGGCGTCACCGATCCTGCGACGGCCGAAGTCTTGATCGATGCGGTGGTTGCCGCACTCGGTGCTGAGCGGCCCGCCGATGACCCGGCATTGTTCCCGCGGTTGCTGCCGGTGGCCTTGGGGTGTGAGGTTGACGACGAGTTCGTCCCGCTGCTGCTCGAACAGGGTGGCTTCCGACTGTCGCAGCCCACGCTGCCACGCACGGTCCCGATTCCGGATACGACGGACGTGGCAATCGTCGGCGCGGGGCTCGCCGGCATCATCGCCGCACTGGCCGCCGCCGATGCCGGGGTGGGCTACCAAATTTTC
Organism: Mycobacterium sp.; assembly: GCA_032162865.1. Classification (GTDB taxonomy): domain Bacteria; phylum Actinomycetota; class Actinomycetes; order Mycobacteriales; family Mycobacteriaceae; genus Mycobacterium. Next base: position 8,432 of record JAVROG010000187.1, read on the forward strand.
GACCGCAACGACGAGGTCGGTGGCACCTGGCTGACCACCACCTACCCGGGCATCGGTGTGGACACCCCATCGGCGTACTATTCGCTATCGCGGGAGGTGAATCCGGAATGGACGAGCTACTACCCGCAGGGTGCCGAGTACCAGGCCTACCTGGTGTCGCTGGCCGACAAGTACGGCTTGCGTGCCCACACCCGATTCGGCACCGAGGTCGAGGGCCTGTGGTGGGACGAGGGCCGGGCCCAGTGGCAGATTCGGTCGGCTGACCGCGACGGTAACCGCGACGTCAGCTATGCCCGCGTGGTGATCACGGCGGCCGGCTACCTCAATCGACCGCGCTGGCCGGACGTACCGGGTCGAGCGACGTTCGCGGGCAACAGTATTCATTCCGCCCGGTGGAACGCATCGCTGGACCTGACCGACCGACGGGTCGCGATCATCGGTGCCGGTTGCACCGCGGTACAGATCGTGGATGCGTGTGTCGATCAGGTCGAGCATTTGACGGTGTTCCAACGGCAACCGCACTGGGTCGCACCACGTAAGCGGCTGACCGACGACGTTCCCGAGCATCGCCGCTACCTAGGTCGCCACCTGCCCTACTACGCGAACTGGAACCGGCTGAAGTCGTATTGGGGCACGGCCGACAACAACTATCCCGTCATCTTGCAGGACCCGGATTGGGCGCAGACTCACCTGTCGATCTCGCCCGCCAACGATGTGCTGCTGCAGATGTGCCTGATGTACATCGATCAAACATTCGGTGCGGGAAGTGAGTTGGCGAAAAAGGTAACTCCGGATTTTGCGCCATACGGTAAGCGGATCATCCGCGATCCGGGGGGCTACTACGCGGCACTCACCCGTGACCATGTCGACGTCGAGGCTGGCGAACCGGTAGAGGTCAACGCGAAAGGCATTGTCACCCAGGACGGTAGGCAGGTCGACCTCGACGTCATCGTCTATGCCACCGGATACCACCTGGACTTCCTGTCCACCATCGATATCCGCGGACGCGACGGACACAAACTGGCAGACGAGTGGGGCGACAGCCCGGCCGCCTACCGCGGCGGCACCGTGCCGGGATTCCCCAACCTATTCATCAACTCAGCGCCCAACTACAGTCCCGGGCACGGCGCGGGCGCCAACTTCTCGATGGAAGTGTTGGCGCACTACATCATCGAGTGTCTGCAACTGATGGCGCTGCGCGGTGCGACGACCATAGAAGTGACGCGGCAGGCCTACGACGAGTACGTGGCCGAAATCGATAGGGCCATGGCGGCAACGGTGTGGTGCCATACCCCGAATGCGCATACCTATTACCGCTCGGGTTCGGGCCGGGTCGTGGTTGCCACCCCGTACCGGCTGGTCGACCTCTGGCGGCAGCACCGCGCGCCCAACGAAGAACATTTCGAGCTGCGATGACGAGGTTGCTCTCCGGTAGAACGGCTTTGGTGACCGGCAGCAGTCGTGGGATAGGCAGGGCAATCGCCCAGCGACTTGCCGCCGAGGGTGCCACAGTGGTGGTGACGGCCCGGTCGCACACCCCGTCCTCATCGACGCGGGCCGGTGCGGCCCTCACGATTCCCGGCTCAGTCGCCGAGACCATTGCGTTGATCGAGGCCACGGGCGGCCATGCGATCGCAGTGGTAGCCGATCTGGAAGATCCCGCGCAGCGCGCAGTCTTGATCGACGAGGTGATTGATCGCACCGGCCGCATCGACATCCTGGTCAACAATGCGGGTTTCGCGGACTACTCGGTGATCGAGGACATGTCACTGGAGACCTTTGACCGGACCATCGAGCATTATCTACGCACACCATTCGTCCTGACCAAAGCCGCAGTGCCGCAAATGCGCAACCAAGGCGCCGGTTGGATCGTCAACATCGGATCGGTCACCGGTGTGGCGCCGGTACGGCCTTACCGGGACTACAACAGGACCGCCGGAGACGTCGTCTATGGCTCGTGCAAGGCCGCGCTGCATCGCTTCAGCCAGGGTGTGGCTGCTGAACTTCTGCACGCCAATATTGCCGTCAATTGTGTCGGCCCGTCGACAGCGATTCGCACGCCCGGTGCCGCGCAACTGATTCCAGACTCGTTCCCGACCGAGCCGGTGGAATACCTGGCCGAGACCGTGCTGGCAATGTGTCAGCTACCTGCCGCCGAACGCACCGGGCTGGTGGCGTTCAGTCTGCACTATCCGTGGTCGCAGGGGTTGCAAGTGCACTCCCTGGACGGCAGGTCCGTACTGGCGCCGTTGCGGCCACCCGCGACGGCCAACCCAAACATCCTGCCCGCGGGCGTCTAGGGACACCAGGGAATTTCGTTCACTCAAACAATTTCGCGGCGTCAGGCAACGCGCAGAAACTGTGGCAGACGCGATCCCGGACAATCACCTCCGGGCACTCGGGGTCGAACCAGCGATCCACCACAGCCCAGTGGATGGGATGCATCAGGTAGGGACCGATCAGACCGTCGACGTCGGTGAACTCCTGCTCGAAGACGTGCGTCCACTGGGACGTTCCGATCGCCTCGTCTACTCGGCTCAGCTGCCAGGCGACGATTGTGTTTACGTAGCGCGGCATCGATCGAAGTTCGTCTTCGAAGCGCGCGATGGTGTCGACAGCGGCACCGGGAACTGTGCGCAATAACAACGTCCGATACACGGTGCTAGTGGAGCCGCTGGCACGAGTGGCGACACCTGGATAGCAGGCGCCGACGACCCGCGTGACGGCGACATGTTCCAGTGCACGCGCGAAATCCTGCTCGATAGAACGCCATTGGTGTTCGCCATCAAATCGCATGTTCACCAG
>JAVROG010000188.1:0-6423 GCA_032162865.1 Mycobacterium sp.
CATGCTGGGTGCAGACCACCACGGCTACATTTCGCGGCTCAAGGCCGCGGCCGCCGCATTCGGCGAGGATCCGGCCACCGTCGAGGTGCTCATCGGGCAAATGGTCAACCTGGTCCGTGACGGCCAGCCGGTACGGATGAGCAAGCGCGCGGGTACCGTGATCACGCTCGACGACCTGGTCGAGGCCATCGGCGTCGATGCCGCGCGCTACAGCCTGATCCGCTCGTCGGTGGACACCCCCATCGACATCGACCTGGCATTGTGGTCCTCGGCGTCCAACGAAAACCCGGTGTACTACGTGCAATACGCGCATGCCCGGCTATCAGCGTTGGCCCGCAACGCCGCGGAACTGGGGCTGATGCCCGACACGTCGCACCTCGAACTCCTCAGCCATGACAAAGAAGGCACGTTGCTGCGCACCGTCGGTGAGTTCCCGGGGGTGCTCAAAACGGCCGCGGAACTGCGCGAACCGCATCGGGTATGCCGTTATCTGGAAGACCTCGCCGGCGACTACCACCGGTTCTACGACGCCTGCCGAGTACTACCGCAGGGCGACGAACAGCCCACCGATCTGCACACCGCACGGCTGGCGCTGTGCCAGGCCACCCGCCAGGTCGTTGCCAATGGATTGGCCATCCTCGGAGTCACCGCACCGGAGAGAATGTGAACGCTCACCCCGCCGGACCTCGGCACGCCGAGGAGACCCGGCACGCCAGCACCCCGCCCCGCCCCCAGTCGCCCGAAGAACTGCTGCGATTGGCGCCGAATGTGTGGCCCCGTAACACCATCCGCGACGACGCCGGAGTTGCCGTCATTGCAGACGTCAAACTGACCGACCTCGCGCAGGAGTACGGGACGCCGTTGTTCATCATCGATGAGGACGACTTCCGCTCGCGCTGCCGCGAGACAGCTGCGGCGTTCGGCGGCGGAGTCAACGTTCACTATGCGGCCAAGGCATTTTTGTGTAGCGAGATAGCGCGATGGATCGAGGAAGAGGGCCTCTCGCTGGACGTGTGCACCGGTGGCGAACTCGCCGTCGCGCTGCATTCTAACTTCCCGCCGGATCGAATCACGCTGCACGGCAACAACAAATCGGTCGCCGAGCTCACGACCGCGGTGAAAGCTGGTGTCGGCCATATCGTTCTGGACTCGATCATCGAGATCGAGCGACTCGACGCGATCGCTGGTGCGGCGGGAATCGTTCAGGACGTCTTCGTGCGGCTCACCGTCGGTGTCGAGGCGCACACCCACGAGTTCATCTCCACCGCCCACGAAGACCAGAAGTTCGGGTTGTCGGTGGCCAGCGGCGCGGCGATGGATGCGGTCCGGCAGGTGTTCGCCGCCGATTACCTGCGGCTGGTCGGTCTGCACAGCCACATCGGTTCACAGATCTTCGATGTTGCCGGGTTCGAAATCGCCGCGCACCGAGTCATCGGCCTGTTGCGCGACATCGTCGCGGAGTTCGGAGTCGACAAGACCGCGCAGGTATCGACGGTGGATCTCGGTGGTGGCCTGGGTATCTCCTACTTGGCGCCCGACGACCCACCGCCGATCGCTGAGTTGGCAGCCAAGCTGAGCGTCATCGTGAGCAACGAATCGGCGGCCGTCGGTCTGCCGACGCCGAAGCTGGTGGTCGAACCCGGGCGAGCGATAGCCGGACCGGGCACCATCACGCTTTATGAAGTCGGCACCGTGAAGGACGTCGATGTCAGTGCCACCGCACACCGGCGCTACGTCAGCGTCGATGGCGGCATGAGCGACAACATCCGTACCGCGCTCTACGACGCGCAGTACGACGTGCGGTTGGTTTCGCGGGTCAGCGATGCGCCGGCCACCCAGTCCCGCGTGGTCGGAAAGCATTGCGAAAGTGGCGACATCATCGTGCGCGATGCGTGGGTGCCCGACGACATCCGGCCGGGCGACTTGGTTGCCGTGGCCGCGACCGGCGCCTACTGCTATTCATTGTCGAGCCGTTACAACATGATTTGCCGTCCCGCCGTGGTCGCAGTGCGTGCGGGGGAGTCCCGCTTGATCCTGCGTCGCGAGACGGTCGAGGATCTGCTGAGTTTGGAGGTGAGGTGACCGTGCCCAATAACGACAAGGGCGACAGCGTCGTTGGTGTAGCGGTACTCGGGTTGGGCAACGTCGGGAGCGAAGTTGTCCGCATCATCCAGGAAAGTGCCGACGACCTCGCGGGTCGCATCGGCGCCCCATTGGTGCTGCGCGGCATCGGGGTCCGCCGGGTTGCCGACGACCGCGGCGTGCCGATCGAGCTGCTTACCGACAACGTGCAAGAACTCGTCTCCCGCGAGGACGTCGACATCGTTGTCGAAGTGATGGGACCGGTCGAACCGGCTCGCAAAGCGATCCTGGGAGCGATCGAGCACGGCAAGTCGGTGGTGACCGCGAATAAGGCGTTGCTTTCGACTTCCACCGGCGAATTGGCCAAGGCTGCCGAAAGCGCGCTCGTGGACCTGTATTTCGAGGCCGCGGTTGCGGGCGCCATCCCGGTCATCCGTCCGCTGACCCAGTCACTGGCAGGTGACACCGTGCTGCGGGTGGCCGGCATCGTCAACGGCACCACTAACTACATCCTCTCCGCGATGGACAGCACCGGCGCCGATTACGAAAGCGCACTGGCCGACGCCAGCGCACTCGGTTACGCCGAGGCCGACCCCACCGCCGACGTCGAGGGGTATGACGCCGCCGCCAAGGCAGCGATCTTGGCGTCCATCGCCTTTCACAGCCGGGTGACCATTGACGACGTGTACCGCGAGGGCATCACCAAAATCACCCCGGCCGACTTCGGGTCGGCGCGATCCTTGGGCTGCACCATCAAGCTGCTGTCAATTTGCGAGCGAATCACCACCGACGAAGGCCAGCAACGTGTTTCGGCTCGTGTCTATCCGGCGTTGGTGCCTCTGTCGCATCCGCTCGCCGCGGTCAACGGTGCTTTCAACGCCGTGGTGGTCGAGGCAGCGGCTGCCGGGCGGCTGATGTTCTACGGCCAGGGTGCCGGCGGTGCGCCCACCGCATCGGCGGTGACCGGTGACCTGGTGATGGCTGCGCGGAACCGCGTGCTCGGCAGCCGCGGCCCCCGCGAATCCAAATACGCGCAACTACCGGTGGCACCAATGGGTTTCATTAACACTCGCTATTACGTGAGTATGAACGTCGCCGACAAGCCTGGCGTTCTGTCCGCGGTGGCAGCCGAATTCGGCAAACGTGAGGTGAGCATCGCCGAGGTCCGCCAGGAAGGGGTGGTGGGCGAAGGCGGCCAGCGGGTGGGGGCCCGGATCGTGGTGGTCACCCACGTCGCTACCGATGCCGCACTCTCGGAAACTGTTGACGCACTGGCCGATCTGGATGTGGTGCAGAGTGTCCAGAGCGTGCTGCGATTGGAAGGAACCGACTTATGAGTACCCCCCGGACGGCCATCCACCAGCCCTGGCTGGGGTTGATCGAGGCGTACCGGGACCGGCTGCCGGTGGGTGACGACTGGACTCCGGTCACGCTGCTCGAGGGCGGGACCCCGTTGATCGCGGCGCCCCGACTGTCCGAGCAGACCGGTTGCACCATCCATCTCAAGGTCGAGGGTCTCAACCCGACCGGCTCCTTCAAAGACCGTGGCATGACGATGGCTGTCACCGATGCACTGGCACGCGGCCAGCAGGCGGTGTTGTGTGCGTCGACGGGAAACACCTCGGCGTCGGCGGCGGCATACGCTGCCCGCGCCGGCATCACCTGCGCGGTACTGATTCCGCAGGGCAAGATCGCGATGGGCAAGCTGGCGCAGGCGGTCATGCACGGCGCCAAGATCATCCAGATCGACGGCAACTTCGATGATTGCCTGGAATTGGCCCGCAAGATGACGTCCGACTTCCCGACGATCTCGTTGGTCAACTCGGTTAACCCCCTGCGCATCGAGGGGCAGAAGACCGCAGCGTTCGAGATCGTCGATGCGCTCGGTACCGCGCCCGACATCCATGCACTGCCCGTCGGAAACGCGGGCAACATCACCGCGTACTGGAAGGGCTATACGGAGTATCACCGCGACGGTCTGATCGACAAGTTGCCGCGGATGCTGGGCACCCAGGCCGCCGGCGCGGCGCCCCTCGTGCTCGGTGAACCGGTGCTGAACCCAGAGACCATTGCCACCGCGATCCGCATCGGGGCTCCGGCGTCGTGGACCGCGGCAGTAGAGGCCCAGCAGCAGTCGCAGGGCCGCTTCTTGGCCGCCACCGATGAGGAGATCTTGGCCGCATACCACCTGGTGGCCAGCACCGAAGGGGTCTTTGTGGAGCCCGCGTCGGCGGCCAGCATCGCGGGCTTACTCAAGGCCGTGGACGACGGTTGGGTGGAGCGAGGTTCGACGGTGGTGTGCACGGTCACCGGCAACGGTCTCAAGGATCCCGACACCGCACTCAAGGACATGCCAAAAGTGTCCCCGCTCCCGGTCGACCCAGTATTGGTCGTTGAGCAGCTAGGGCTGGGCTAGTGGTGTTCGCTAGCGCGGCGGAGCCGGGCGAAGCGGGACACCACGAATCAGATTTGGTGTTCGCCAGCGCGGCGGAGCCGGGCGCGGTGCAGACGGGCGGACGAGGACCCGTCCTGCCCGCCGGGTTGGTGGCTAGTGCTGTGGTGTCGGCGTCCAGCGCCAACCTCGGCCCGGGATTCGACAGTCTCGGTCTGGCATTGAGTATGTGCGACGAAATCGTTGTTGAGACAACGGATTCCGGGTTGGTGGTGATCGTCGAAGGCGAGGGTGCCGGCCAGGTGCCACTGGGCCCCGACCATCTCGTCGTACGCGCCATCCAGCGCGGGCTGCAGGCCGTCGGCGTCAGTGCCGCCGGGTTGGTGGTGCGCTGTCGGAATGACATCCCGCATTCCCGCGGTCTCGGTTCCTCAGCGGCAGCCGTGGTGAGCGGTCTCGCGGCCGTCAATGGTCTTGTCGCGCAGACGGATTCAACACCTCTCAGCGAGACCCAGCTGATCCAGCTGGCATCGGAGTTCGAAGGCCATCCCGACAACGCTGCGGCCGCCGTGCTGGGTGGTGCGGTGGTGTCCTGGGTCGACTACAGCAGTGGTCGGCCCGATTACGCGGCAGCTCCGCTGCACCTGCATCCTGATATCCATCTGTTCGCTGCGATCCCTGAGGAACGCTCGTTGACCGCGGAGACACGGGTGCTGTTGCCGGCCCACGTCACCCACGAGGACGCCCGGTTCAACGTCAGCCGGGTTGCGTTGCTGGTGGTCGCGCTTACGCAGCGGCCCGATTTGTTGATCGCCGCCACCGAGGACGTGCTCCATCAACCGCAACGTGCACCGGCAATGCGGTCCTCAGCGGAATATATGAGGCTGCTGCGGCGTCTTAAAGTTGCGACGACGCTGTCCGGCGCTGGTCCTTCGCTGATAGTGCTGAGTACTGAGCCGGAGTTGCCCGTCGAGGCGGTGGAGCACGGGACCGCGAATGGATTCAACATCAGGAAGATGACGGCCGGCGACGCAGTTCGCTGGAGGCTGGGGGCAGCATTGCCCGGTCAATCCACAGCGTGACCGGCGGGGTTTCTTGCTTCCGGTCCGGAAGCGGGCTATCCTCGGAGCCGTCCAGCAATTGCAGCATCTGCATCTGCATCCATACTGCGTTGACGCTAGGACAAACACCAATTCTTCTCGGACCTCGTCGCCGATCCTGGCGACCACCGTTACAGAGTCGACGATTGGGTGCACTCGGCACTTTGCCTGAATGCTTGTCCGATGCAGGAAATCCCCGTTTGACGTGATCACCGGGGTAAGAAAGGAAATCCGTGACTGATACGGACCTCATTACGGCTGGCGAAAGCACTGACACCGACAAGGTGTCGGGCGCCGCGAGCCCAGATACTTCCGACGTCGCAGACGTCAAATCCAATGCGCCGGCGAGCTCGCTGGCCACCATGGTGCTGCCCGAACTCCGCGCGCTGGCTAATCAAGCCGGCGTCAAGGGGACGTCGGGTATGCGTAAGAACGAACTGATTGCCGCGATTCAGGAAAGCCGAGGGCCGACCAACGGCGGCAAGTCATCCGGCGACACGGTGTCGCAAGACACCGTCAAAGCCGACGCCCCGGCCCAAAACGACGCGCCGGCCCAAAATGACGTGCCGGCCCAAAACGACGCGGCCCAACAGCCTCCGGCTCAAGAGTCTTCAGCTCACGAGGCTCCCGCTGTCGAATCTCCCGCCCAGCAACCCGCTGCCGAAGATGGACAGAACGCCGCTTCAACCGAAGCGCCGCGCCGGGAACGGCGCAGTGCCTCACGGCAAGCCGGGACGGGCGGCGGCAACAGAAACGAGAACGCCGACTTCACCGACAAGAACGAACGGGACCAAAGAGGCGACCGGGACCAGAAGCAGGCCAAGACCGAAGAGCGTTCGGCCGACTCAG
>JAVROG010000189.1:0-2662 GCA_032162865.1 Mycobacterium sp.
GTCCCCACCCGCGTCCTCCGCCCCGGTGACCCCACCGCCAACAACCGTGCCCGTGTCCCCGCCCGCGTCGCCCGTCCCGGTCTCCCCACCACCAACGCACGCCCCGGTGTCACAGCCACCCACCCACGTTCCGGTGTCACAGCCACCGGCGTACGTTCCGGCTCCGGAGGGTGGACCGCCGGCTCCTGGCGCGCCGGGTCTCGAACCTCCACCGGTTCTCAGTCAGCCTGCCCCGGAGGGCCCGCCGGCTCCCGGCATGCCCATTCCGGACGCCCCGCCCGTGATCGCCCAACTGCCGCAGACCTTCACGCCGCCCGCGCAAGAACCCTCTCCCGCCCATGGGGGTGGCGGTCCAGGCGGCGGTATCAGCGGCGGGGGCGCCCCCAGCGGCGGTGGTCCAGGCGGCAGTATCGGCGGAGGTACCCCCAGCGGTGGCCACGGTGACGGGGGCTCCATCGGTGGTGGCGGCGGTAGCGCGGGCGGGGGTGGCTCCATCGGCGGCGGCAGCTCCGGCGGCGGCAGCTCAGGCGGCAGTTCCGGCGGAAGTTCCGGAGGTGGCGGCGGGCACAGGTAGGCCGCTGGGAGCATCCAGCTCCCGATCCCGAATGATTGTGCACACCGATGCTCGCATCGGCGCGTTGGCAGATACCGGACGACGTGCTTTGCGTCGTGACGCCATAGCGGGGTCGAGAGCCAGTGAGCCGCCGGTCAGGCACCCTGTAGCAGGCGGAAAATACCATCTGGAAGCGTTTTTGCAGGTCATAGACACCGTCGACAGGTGGTTTCCGCGCGCGGCTAAGCTCAACAATAATCGAAGTCAGGGGTAGTTGCAGTGTCCGAGGAACGAAGTGAAGCCGTCGGCTTGGAGCCGCATTTCGAGGATGTGCAGGCGCACTACGACTTGTCCGACGAGTTTTTCAAGATTTTTCTGGATCCCACGCGGACCTACAGTTGCGCCTACTTCGAACCTGAGGACCTGACGCTCGAAGAGGCGCAGCTCGCCAAAATCGACCTCTCGCTCGGCAAGCTCGGGCTCGAGCCCGGAATGACGTTGCTGGACATCGGCTGCGGCTGGGGCACCACGATCATCCGCGCGCTCGAACAGTACGACGTCAACGTGGTCGGCCTGACGCTGAGCCGCAATCAACAGGCGCATACGCAACGGCGGCTCGACGAGCACCCCAGCTGGCGATGCAAACGGGTGCTGTTGCAGGGCTGGGAACAGTTCGACGAAAAGGTGGACCGCATCGTCTCGATCGGCGCCTTCGAGCACTTCGGACGTGACCGCTACCCCGACTTTTTCGCGAAGGCCAACGCGGTGCTTCCCGACGACGGCGTGATGCTGTTGCACACCATCATTCAGCCCAGCGAAGAGGAATTCGCCGGGCGCGGGCTGCCCATCACCATGACCAAGCTGAAGTTCATGAAGTTCATCATGGAGGAGATCTTCCCCGGCGGGGACCTTCCGCCCGCCAAGGTCGTGAAGGAGCAGGCAGAGCGCGCCGGCTTCGAGCTCAAGCGGGTCCAGCAGTTGCGCCTGCACTACGCACGCACCCTCGACATCTGGGCAGCGGCGCTGGAATCTCATCGCGACGAGGCCATAGCTGTTCAGTCTGAAGAGGTCTACGACCGGTACATGAAGTACTTGACCGGTTGCGCCGAGCTGTTTCGCGAGGGCTACACCGATGTCGCCCAGTTCACCCTGGCCAAAGCCTGAAACACGCTGTCTGACAACAGGGTACGAGCCGAGAGGCATCGGCCCGTCCCCGCGTCGACCCGGGCGGCGTCGCGATCCAGCGGTGGTGCCCTGTCACATTGTGGTCGCCTGTCCCGTCTAGCGATTACGGCAATAATGCACTCATCGCAAGGGACGGCATGATGAACAACTTAGGCACACTCGCGCGGCTGTATCTGGTCGCGGTAACAGCGCTGGCCGGCGTGTCCACCGCCGGAATCGGCATCTGGTGTCTGGTCGATCCGGGGTCGTTCGCCGATCTCGTCGGATTTCCCACGCATCAGCACTTTCTGCATGACGTGGGCGCATTTCAGCTCGGCTTAGGGGTGGGACTGCTGCTTTCGCTGATCTGGGCCGACGCACTGGCCACGACGCTCGCCGGATTCATCGTGGCGGACACGGTGCATACGATCAACCACCTGCTCGACCTCGACCTGGGTGGATCGGTTGCCCAGGTGTGGCTACTCGGTGTGCTGTCGGTGGCGCTGATCGCTGCGTTCGTCATCCGGCTGCGCCAACTCGGCGGCGTATTGGGCACCGTTACCGCCGCGACCGATCACACCTTGGCGCCCTTCGCACGGCAGAAGACGATTAATCTCACCACCTTCCGCAAGGATGGCACCGCGGGCACAAGTCCGATCAGCATTGCGGTGGACGGTGATCGCGCCTACTTCCGCAGTTTCGAGCGATCGCTCAAAGTTCGCCGACTGCAACGCAATTCACACGTCGAATTCGGCCCGGCCACCGCGTCTGGCAAGCCGACCGGGCCCACCCAGCCTGGTGACGTACGGCTGCTGAATGGGGACGAGTATCGCCAAGCGGCCCGGCTGCTGCGCCAGAAGTACCCGCTCCTCCATGGCGTCCTGGTGCCGTCCGCACATCGACTGATGCGGTCCAAGTTCGGCAGGACCATTCACGCGGAGCTAG
>JAVROG010000190.1:0-5728 GCA_032162865.1 Mycobacterium sp.
CCGTAGCGCAGGGGATTGTCGTCCAGAAAACCGGCGACCTCAAATCCGCGCGCGATCGCTATATCGAATGCGACTGTAGCGATGCCTCCGGCACCCAAAAAGATCAGCTTTCGCGTCAGATCGCACCCTTCCCGGATGAAAAGCCGGCGCCTGATTGCTCGAATCCGTGCATGGCAATGGTTTTGGTTATAGCACACTCCCGACCCGCGGCCCGGCGTTGAAAGTCACCCAGAGGCCTTGTTAGGGAGGGTGTCCCGGGTCCCGTGGAACTTGAGCTTGCGGTCCCCCCCTTGAGACCTGCCGTGTGGTAGGTGTCGGGCGTCTGGCAAGTCACACCAATAGCATGGAAACCGCCATGAAGAAGAGTAGCCAGATCAAGAGTAGCCAGATCCAGCTCGTGGAGGCCACCATGCCGGTGATTCCGGAGCGGGTCGTCGTGGCCGTGGCCGACATCGCCGAAAGTATGCGGAAGGGGCTGTTGGTTTTGGCCGTGGGTGCTGGCCTGCAGGTAATGCAGTCACTCGATGGCGTCCCACAGCGCGCGATCTGCGCCATGATAGATTCCGGCCGGCCACGGAAAAGGAGCTGACCATCCGCAACGTTTGCGCGCGGCCCGCCGTGGTGGATGTCGCGGTTGCGGCCGGGCTCGTGGTAGCCACCGTGATCCTGCGCGGGCAGGCGATCACCGAGTGGGGCTACCTCAACCCAGACGAGACAGGGCTGTTGGTCGCGGCGCGCGAAGCGCTGCATTCTCCCGTCCCGTTCAGCACCTGGGTAACTGGCACCCTCGGCCCCTTCTGGCCACTCTTCCTTGCCGGACTGGCCACGCTCGGCGCGCCGCTGACGCCGGCCTTCGCCCACCTGCTGACGGCATTTTTGCTGGCGCTTACCGCCGCCGCCCTGTTTGTCGCCGCGTCCCGGGCGATCGGTCGGGGACCCGCAGTGGTGGCCACGATGGTGTGGTGGCTACCTATCGCGACGACTTTCGCGGTGGGCGTTCCGGAAGCTTACAACTCGCTGAGCACGGAGTACCTGCCGGTACTGCTCGTTGTGGCGTCGGCGTTGGTGCCCCGCGAACAGTTGGCGGCGCGGCCCTGGCTGTTCGCCGTCCTTGGGGTGTTGGCCGGCCTCGCGGTCGGCGCGAAGCCTCAGGTCGCTCCGCTGGTCGTCGCGTTCGCCGCGGCGCAGCTGATCGTGCTGCGCCCAAGTGTGAGGCGCATCGTCGTGTCGGTGCTGTGGTGGCTGGCGGGTGCGCTGCTGCCGGTAGCCGCGATCGTGTTGGTCGTGGTGGCCTCACCGGCGACCAACTGGGTGCTCGTCGAGCAGAACTACTCCTTGGTGGTGAGCTACGGGGCCGGCCCCTCCCTGGTGGAGCGGTTCGCAGTCACCTTCGGATCGCTCATCCCGGCGGGCGGCTACCTTCTCGTGGCGCTAGCCGGCCTGATCTGGTTGGGCCGGCACAGCGACAAATCGTCCAACGTGGCCCGCGTCGTCCTCATCACGGGCGGGTTGGCGGCCATGCTGTTCGGCGGCAGGGGTTTCCCCCCCTACCTCATCCTGTTGTTCGGGGCTGGCGCCCTGGCCGCCACCATGCCGATAAAGCCCGCCGCCAGCGTGCTCCCGCAGCGGTTATCGCCGAGAGTGCTGGCCGGGGCGCTGGCCATAGTGGCGGCCCTCGTGCTCGCGGCCGGTTACCTCACTGACTGTTGGCGACCAACGTCACCCCAGATGGCTCTGGCCGCGTTCTCCCCAGATTCGGTCCACCGCAACCCCACAATGGCCCGCGCGTGCCCTCCCGGGTCGAGAGCCATGGTCTGGGGCTGGGCGGGCGAACTCTACTTCGAACAGGACTGGCAGAGCACTTCGCCCTACCCGAACGTCTACGGGCTGGCCGCCAGCCCTGCGTTCAAGGAGTCGGCTGAGCCGGTGGTCCGTGCCGGGATCGACCGGGCCAACTGCGTCGTTGACTCGACCAACGTAAAGCGGATTAAATGTCCCGGCGAGCGTCTCGACGCCCCAGTGGCTTTGTGCCTTCCGGAGAGGTTGACGCTGGCGCGGTTCTATCCGGAACTCTTCGCGCTGATCGACCGGCAGTTCCACACCGTCCCCATCAACGTCCCCGGCTGTGAGGGCTGCTCGCTTTACGTGCGCGACGTCTCGTCCTGAGTGTCGGCGGCGCCGCGCCGGAAAGAAAAGTGTCGGAGACCGAAGTAGCTGAGCAGACGGCAAACAGGCCGCTGAGGGACTCGACAGGACACCCCGGTCACGACATGTTACTGCTGGTCAGGGGGTATCTTTTAACAATTCCTCAGTGACACCACGAGAAGCGCCACGGGATAGTAGAGTTCCCCTTGATGTGGACGGTAGTGGTGGTCTTCGGCTTGGGCATGGCGATTGATCCCGTGCGGATTGGCCTTGCGGTGCTCATGCTCTCGCAGCGGAACCCTTTCAGAAACCTGCTGGCTTTCTGGTTGGGTGGCATAGTGGCGGGCCTCGCCGTAGGACTGGCTGCGCTGGTTCTGATGCGTGATCTCACCTTGACGGCTTTGCACTTCCTGGGTGACGTATTCACGAAATTCCGAGCCGCGACCGTCATATTTTCGGGCGGGCGTTTGCAGATCGCCTTCGGTGTGCTCGCGTTCGTGATCCTTGCAGTGATGACGATCCGTGCGCGCGCCGCGACGCGATCAATTGTCGGCGGGGCCGATGTGGGTGACGGCAATGTAGCCACCCTGGTGGAGCAGCGCCCGGGTAATGTCTTCCAGCGATTGGGAGCCCGAAGCCAGGACATCCTGAGTGGCGATCGCCTCTGGCCAGCGTTTTTTGTGGGCCTTTCCTCGTCATTTCCGCCTTATGAAGGCTGGGTGGTAGTGGCCGTGATCGGCGCCTCGGGAACCGCTGTCGGTACCCAATTCGGTGCGCTAATGCTATTCATGCTGGTGCTGCTTACTGTCATCGAGATCCCGCTAGTCTGCTATCTGGCGGCGCCGACGAAGACCCAGGCGGTAATGGAGCGCGTCCATACGTGGATGCGGACTTATCGCCTGCCGCTCACCCAAGCCATCATCAGCTGCACGGGCGTTATGTTGTTGTTTGAGGGTGTGACCAGTCTCTGAGTCACCCGTGGACCGGCGTGAACGACCGCGAATGACCTCGTGATATTGACCGACCTTCGGTGAACCTCAACGGCATCGACCACCCGTCGTCGAATCCGCGTGTATCGGTGTGCATTCCGATGTACAACAACAGCGCCACCATCGAACGTAGCCTGCGCAGCATCCTGGATCAGGACGGCGTCGACTTCGAGATCGTCGTCGTCGACGACGACTCCACTGATGATTGCGCAGCCGTCGCTGCGGCGATGTTGCGACCCGAAGACCGGCTTATCCGCAACCAGCCTCGGCTGGGCCTCAACGGAAACCACAACAAGTGCCTGGAAGTCGCGCGCGGCGACCTGATCCAGTTCGTGCACGGCGACGACTGGTTACTGCCCGCAGCCCTCAAAACCCTTGTCGCATGCTTTGACGACCCGACCGTAGGCATGGCATTCGCGCCCCGGCAGTTGGAAACCGACGACAAGGAGTGGGCGAAGCGATACGGCAAGATCCACAAGCACTTTCGCAAACTTGACGAGCACAATCAGGGATCATCGCTGGTCGCCCAGATGGTGGCGCGGGGCGCAAAAAACAACTGGATCGGCGAACCGACCTGCGTGATGTTCCGACGACAGCTGGCATTGGATGCCGGCGGGTTCCGCGCCGATATTTTCCAGTTGGTCGACGTGGACTTCTGGATGCGCCTGATGCTGCGTTCGGCGGTGCGCTTTGTCCCGCAGGAGCTTTCGGTACGCAATCACAACACGGCGGCGGCGACGACGCAAGTCATGGCGACCCGCCGCAACCTGCTCGACCAGCAACACGTTCTCACCTGGCTCATGGTGGACCCATTGTCGTCCAAACGAATCCGCATCGCCGCCGCCCTATGGTGGTTCCCGGCTTGGGTGGCACTGTTGATCGAGGTCGCCATCCTCGGGCCGCAGCGACGGCTGCACGTCAAGACGCTGGCGATGGCACCTTTCCGCGAGTTCCGCCTCGCCCGCCAGCTGCGCGACGCAACGGCTACGGCGACCCCGACCGGTTAGCCGCCGATTTCCGCGGTGAGCCCGAACTCGACGAACGTCTGGGAGACCAGCTCGCGCAACGCTTCCGGAGAGTTCTGCTGGCCGGATCGGTATGCGACCACACTGATGAACACCTTTCCCGGGGTGCGTCCCGACACCACGAAAAGCTGACCGCCAATGGCTTCCAGAGCGCGCTTGCTGATGCCAGGTTCAATCAGTCGCCCGCAGGTATAGTCGGCGTCGGTGCCATCCGGACGGATGACCGCCGGATCCAGCTGGCCAAGGCTGGAACAGCCGATCGGCAGTGCGGCAGCGCCCAGACCGACTCCGACCAGCCTTCGTGCAACCCACTGCGGTGTCATCGAGGCCAGCGGTAACGGCGCCAGCATTTCGTAGGCTTCGGCCGCGCGCTCAGCCAGTGCCTGCTTGACTTTGGCCCGGATTTCCGTGAGGTCTGACGCCACCTGCGTCGGGTCGACCGTGATGGAAGCAAAGGTGAGTGCGTTGCCGCGGGTATCGCCCTCGATCCGCTCGCCTACCGGAAAAGCCAGGGTGACTGATCGGTCGTCAAGTTGGCGCCCCAAACGCACACCGAGCCGGGCGGCGAACCCAGCGAAGAGCGAGTTACTAGTTCCGCCAAGTCTTTTCACGCAGGCATCCCATTGGGCAAGGTCGACATATGCGGACAGGGTTGGCACCTCTGCCGGCTTGTCTTCGGCCACATGACGGGGGGCAGGTGGCGCCGCCGCGATCGATGAGGCGAGGTCCCGACGTCCCTGGCGGGCCAACTGCACCGTCGCGGCCAGTGCACGTGCCAGTTCCGGCGCCGAAGCGATGGTCTGGCGGCCGTCTTCGAGCAAGGCGCGTCTGCGGGTGCGCGAACCAGGTGGGGGATAGCCCATATCGTGCATCCGGCCCTCGACTGCGTCGGCGATCGCCTGGCACAGTCCCAGGCCGTCGACCAAAGTGTGGGACGCGACCAGGCTAATTGCCGTGCCGTTGTCGTCCAGCGGCAGCAGCCCGATGTGCCAGCCAGGACCCATCTCCGGGTCGACGGGTAGGCACGCCCGCTGGTAGGTCCACGTGTCCAACTCGGCGCGCGGACGCGGGCCTGCTGCGATCTCAATGTCCGCGGGCCCCCGCGACACTACCCACCGATCCCGCGCAAAAGGCAAGGGGGACTGCTCGATTCGGCGTCCCAACAATCCGTATCCGAGGTTGTGATGGAAACGACGGAGCCCGTCGATGTTCACCGCGCGGTTATAAATCCAAGTGACCTGCGCCAGCGTCCCGTAGCCGAGTGTCCGCAGGCCGAGGAAGGACACCTGATCCATGTGTGCGAGTCGGTTGTCCACGCTGCGGTCATTGATCACGATGCCTCTGGCGGGGTTGATTGGCAGGGTTTTCGGTCTTGGCGTGAAACACCTCTGACAAAGGTAGTCTGTTGTCCGTGGTTGAATCCTCACTTCCTAATGTGGTGCGCGAGCGTGCTAGTTTGCAGCCCAACGATATTGCGCTCACATATTTTGATTATGACCAATCATGGGACGGCGTCGAACACAGCCTGACTTGGTCGCAGCTCTATCGTCGAATGCTCAATCTCGCCGC
>JAVROG010000191.1:0-3122 GCA_032162865.1 Mycobacterium sp.
ATGGGAATGACCTCACGGAATGATTTCCGATTAATCAGTCGGTCCGCAGGCTCCTGATGGGAGATGCTCGGCACCGCTGATGAGGTCTCCTGCTCAACGATGGTCGTCATGGCTGCGCGACCGTGCGCTACCGCACATATCGCGGACGGCTAAAATTCCTTAGGACCCGCCGCTATATTCACAACCAGCGCTTGCGCGGATGACCAAAGGCGATGGCCTCCGCATGACGTTGGTCAAACCCCTGGCGGCACGATTCAATCGTCGCCGTAACTTAGTTACGAATGCGCATGAGCAGCAAACAGCAGTATATACCTTGGTTTTGTCTGGCAGACGCGCTGCGTTGTTTACCCGAACCGATTACCTTCCACGCCGGTGCGTGAATGCCGCCGTGACTTAGCTCTCATCTTATTATCTTGAAGCGACCTTCATTCGGCCTCGTTTGTCGCCGAGCTAAACGACGGGGACTAACAATGGATGGAGAGAAACAGATGACGGTTACGGCGGACTATGTTCTGCAAGGTGTGGATCCAAAGCAGATCGCAACAGCGCCATTCGATGTACAGGTGGTCGAAACCGCGAATGATTCAGGCGTTCCGTTCACGGCAGCTCAGGTCAAGCAGATGGAGAGCGGCGGCAGCCAGGTACTCGGCTATTTCAGCCTCGGTGAGGCCGAGAATTACAGGGACTATTTCCAGTCGTTGTCGAAGTCGATCGTCGGTCCCCAGGACCCGAGTTGGCCCGGCAATTACGAGGTCGCCTTCTGGACACCGGAATGGAAGGCGGTCGCAGAAAAAGCCATCGATAGTATGGTCGCTGCAGGTTACAACGGCATTTATTTCGACGTGGTCGACGAATATCAGACGTCGTGGGCGAAGAGCCACGATGCGCATGCCGAACAGGACATGGTCAATCTCGTCGAGTCCCTGAAGGACTACGCCACGTCGAAGGATCCGAACTTCAAAGTCTGGGTCAACGGCGCCGAAGAACTGCTCAGTCACCCCGACTATGTCAGTAAGATCGACGGGATGTTCAAAGAGGAAGTGTACTATACGGACCACGGCACGAAGCAGCCGGCCTCGGAGTCGCAGTTCACCGTCGACAATCTCGAGAAAGCCGTCGCCGCCGGCAAGCCTGTCGTGGCCATCGAATATGTGACCGGGGCAACCAAGATCGCTGACGTCCAGGCTCAGGCCGCGCATGACAAACTCGGATCCTATATCGCGGATCTCGAGCTCAACGGCATCGACCACGACGGCATTCTCCCGGGTCAGACGGTGCATCCTGTCGGAGGTGGTACGACGACGCCCCCGATTGTAACGCCCCCCCCGCCCACCACGGGTTCGGGTACCGGCAGTGGTACGTCCACGGGCGGTACAGGCGGTACGTCGGGGAGCGGCGGTACGTCCGGTGGTAACACGGGCGGTACACCCACGTCCGGCTCGCCCGACCCCTCTTCAGGCGGAGGGCATCACGACTGGCATCATCAGGCGTCGGCCCAGGACCACGGCCACCATTGGCACTGGTAAGCGCACGACCTGACGGCTGCGTCTTCCGATCGGACCTGTCGGCTCGAAACTCTGTCGGGATCCAGGAATGAACGAAGCCGCCGGTGCGGCGGCTGAGGTGGTGACGGCCGCCTCCTGTCTGAGAGTATTGAGGTGTCAGAGCCCGATCCTCCAGACAGGAGGCAAGCAATTTGATCCAAGAAAATTTGATTGATGAAATGTTCTGAGGGGGGATGCAGCCGAATGAGTGTTGCTCAGGGTCGCACGGGAATAATGCCGCCCTTCGGTTTGCGGAATCCGCTGTCTGCGGTGGCGGGCGATGACCCTGTGGCTGCTGGCTTGCGCGACAGCGCGCGACGGATGGTGGGCGTCGCGGGGTTCAGCGGCGTGGTGAACGTCCTGATGCTGTCGGGCTCCCTCTATATGCTGCAGGTCTATGACCGCGTGATCCCGAGCCGCAACATTGCGACCTTGCTCGGCCTCTCCCTGATGGTGCTGCTCGCTTACCTGATCCAGGGGTATTTCGAGGCGTTGCGCACGCGCATGCTGTGCCGCGTGGCAACCCTGTTCGATGTCAGCATGCAGGAATCGATTCATACTGCGCTTGCCACGCTGCCGCTCCGCGGCGCGAGCCCGGTGCTGCTCCAGCAACCGCTGCGCGATCTCGACCAGGTTCGCACCTTCATGTCGGGAATGGGACCGACGGCGTTTCTGGACATGCCCTGGATTCCCATCTTTCTGGTCACGCTGTTTCTGTTTCATCCTGCAATTGGCACGACGGCGCTGCTTGGAACGATTGCCATCATCGCGATGACATTGCTGACGGAACGGCTGTCGCGCGGCGCAGCCAAGGCCGCGATGGACTCAAGCGCCCGCCGGCAGGTGCTGGCGGATACGACCCAGCGCAACGCCGAGGTCATCCGGGCGCTCGGCATGATCGATCGATTCACGGTGCGCTGGTCGCAGGCCAATGAGCGGTATCTGCGCGAAAACATTCGAGCCACCGATCTATATGCCAATCTCGGATCGGGCGCGAAACTCCTGCGCTACGTGCTGCAGTCGGGCATGCTGGGGATCGGCGCCTATCTTGTGGTGGCCGACAAGGCCTCGGGCGGCATTATGATCGCTTCGTCGATCATGATGGGCCGCGCGCTGGCGCCGGTCGAAATTGCGCTCGGCAGCTGGAAGCAGCTGGTCGCCGCGCGCCAGGGTCTCGTCCGCCTGCGCGACATCTGCAAGGTGACGGCAAAGCCGCCTGCGCCGCCGGTGGCATTGCCGCGTCCCTGCCGCGAGCTCTCGGTCGAAGATCTCGCGGTCGCCGCTCCGGGGGTGGACAAGCCCATCGTGTCCAACATTTCGTTCTCGCTGAAGGCTGGGATGGGGCTGGTGATGCTCGGCGCCAGTGCTTCCGGCAAAACCTCACTTTCAAGGGCGCTGGTCGGAATCTGGCCGGCGGTGCATGGCGTCGTGCGGCTCGACGGAGCGGCCATCGATCAATGGAGCAACGAGGATCTGGGGCGTCATATCGGCTACTTGCCTCAGGACGTGGCGCTGCTCGACGGTACGGTAGCGGAAAATATCGGTCGGTTCGACGAGCAGGCGACATCGGACGCGATA
>JAVROG010000192.1:0-3865 GCA_032162865.1 Mycobacterium sp.
CGGGTACCAGCGAGGTGCAACGGACCATCATTGCCCAGCGCGGGCTGGGACTACCCCGTTAGGTTCTTAGTCCGCCGGGTGGTGGCCGGTCGTGCGGGCGTTGCGGTCCGGACAGTCTTTTGCTTCACCTCGATTGGCTGGCTCACCGCCTGACGGCACCACGCCCACATGTCATCCTCGCTGAGGTCGGCGCCCCGATTACCCGCGTGGAAGACGCCGATCTGGGCCAGCGAGGTCAGCGTTGAATTCAGCAGCGTGGTGAGCTGCGCGGGAGTGAGATCTTTCCGTACCAGACCCGCACGCGAGCACGCCGTGAGGATCTTGGTGAGCAGCTTGTGCTGCGGTTCCCAGACTTTCGCGAATTCAGCGGGTCGCTCGATCTCCAAACTCAGGTTGTAGATCGTTGCAACGCGACCGCCGAGGTTCTGCGACGACTCAGCTCGTGACAGAAAGCCTCGGCAGAATGCCTCCAGCTGTTCCATCGGACCATCCGCCGCGGCGACCTCCTGCCGAATGTCCTCGGTGAATTGACTGGTGACGTTCTCGTACAGCGCTAGCAGCAATTCCTCTTTGCCGGCGAAGTGTTGATAGAAGGCGCGCAGACTGAGGTTCGACCGATCGATCAGCGCCTGGATCGTGAAATCTGCGCGCCCCGACTCCTGGACCAGCTCCAGAGCCGTCGCCAAGAAGCGGGAGCTCCGAGCGAGAGCGCGCGCTCTCGCGGTGCTCAATCGCCGCTCGAGCGTCCGTTCCTGCCATTTGCTCGACAACTCGACCGCTCCATCGTCGACCTCGTCGACGACCGTGAGCTCCTGCTCGTCGCCGCTTTGTCCCTTCATGGCGCCCCTCAAGCTATGCGGCCGTGCGATTGCCGTGGATTTCACAGCAGGTCGTCAACGCTGTTGGCCGAAATTCGTAAACCAATGTTCTCACAAGTTGCCGCCCAACAGTGACTGAGTCCGCGTGATCTGAGTCGCCGCTATGTTGGGCTGAATCGGGTCAGAGTCAGCCAGTGCGGTACCCTGAAAATGGTCATTCTCACTCGCGGAAATCAGTGTGCCCAGACTTGAGCCGCAGGCCGTCCCCGAAGGAGTGCAGCGTTGAGCACAGACATTCTGATCGTCTCCCCGGACGATCATCTGGTGGAGCCGGCGGATCTGTGGACCAGCCGGTTACCCGAGCGATATCGAGACATTGGCCCACGGATCGTTCGGCACCGCGGGCGCATGGATCCGACAGTCACTTCAGACGTCGCGTTCATCGACGACGAGGACGGGCGGGACGCCGACATCTGGCACTACGAAGATGCGGTAATCCCAATCCCACTCATCAGCGCCGCAGCAGGCTACGACCTCGACGAACTGACCACCGACCCGATCACCTACGACGAGATGCGACCGGGCTGCTTTCGTCCGGCGGACCGGCTCGCCGACATGGACATCGCCGGAATCGAGGCCTCAGCCTGCTTCCCCAACACTCTCGTCCGCTTCTGCGGCCAACGCTTTCTGTACGGCAAGGACAAGGACCTCGCCCTTCTTTGCGTTCAGGCCTACAACGACTTCCAGATCGACGAATGGGGCGCCGGCTCGAACGGTCGGCTGATCCCGCTCGGCATCATCCCACTCTGGGACGTCGAACTCGCCGCGAAGGAGGTCGAACGGGTGGCCGCCCGTGGCATGCACGCCGTGTGCTTCTCCGAATTGCCTTCTCGGCTCGACCTGCCGTCCATCCATAGCGGCTACTGGGATCCGTTCTTCGCCGCCTGTGAGCGAAATCAGGTGGGCATCATGCTGCACATCGGGTCTAGTTCTTCACTCACCAAGTCCTCCCCCGACGCTCCGCACGTCGTCACCAGCGCGCTGATGGCTGTCAACTGCACCATCGCCATGGTCGATTGGCTGTTCTCCGCCAAGCTCATTCAGTTTCCGAAACTCAAGCTGGCGTTCGCCGAGGCGCAAGCCGGCTGGATCCCCTACTACCTGCAACGCGTCGACGAGGTCTGGGAGGACCGCCGGGCCTGGGGCGGCATCCATCCCCTGCTGACCGAACCGCCGAGCAGCCAGGTGCCCGGGAGTGTTTACTTCTCCACCTTCGGCGACCCGGTCGCGTTCCGCATCCTCGACCTGGTCGGACCCGACCAGCTCATGTTCGAGACCGACTACCCGCACAACGACACCAATTGGCCAAGGAGTATGGAGGTCGCCAATAAGGCGACGGAGGGCCTGGACGAGGAGACCAAGCGAAAGGTGTTGTCCACCAACGCGAAGACGTTCTTCGGACTCCTATAGCGCCTATTGGGCTTTCCAGTCCGGCTTGCGCTTCTCCAGGAAGGCACGCGGACCCTCGATGGCGTCCTTGGTCAGGGCCACCTTCATCCGGTAGTTCTCGGCGAGCAGCTCGGCCTCGTAGATGGGCAGCGTCAATCCCTTGCGCACGGCCATCCGCGAACCCCGCACCGCCAGCGGCGCATTCGAATTCACCACGTCGGCGATCTCCCGGGCGCGCGCCATCAGCGAATCGTGCGCGACGACCTCGGTGAAGACC
Organism: Mycobacterium sp.; assembly: GCA_032162865.1. Taxonomy (GTDB): domain Bacteria; phylum Actinomycetota; class Actinomycetes; order Mycobacteriales; family Mycobacteriaceae; genus Mycobacterium. Next base: position 2,545 of record JAVROG010000192.1, read on the forward strand.
CCCAAGTCGTAGGCGCGTTGCGCATCCAGCTTCTCGTGCTTGCCCATCAACACCAGCCGCATGACGACGGGAAGCGGCAGGATCCGCGCCAACCGAACCGCCTCGCGACCCGATGAAACTCCGATGCTCACATGCGGATCCATCAACGTTGCATGCTCGGAGGCAATGGTGATGTCCGCGGTCGTGACCAGATCCATTCCCGCGCCGCACGCGATGCCGTTGACCGCACAGATGATCGGCTTGGTCATCTGAAGCCAGGGCGGCGTCGCCTCCTGCGGCGCGTCCCATTGCCGCATCGAGCTCAGGATCGGCTCCCCCTGGTTGTCGATTCCCGCAGCGTTCTCCATGTCGTGGTCTGCGGCCTTACTCACATCGGCTCCGACGCACAGGGCGCGGCCGGCACCGGTGATGATGACCGTCCAGATGTCCTGACAGCGTTCGATTTCGGCGTAGACCTCGGCGAGCTCTGCGATCATCTCGTCGTTGATCGCGTTCAGGACCTCGGGTCGATTCAGGGTCACACATGCGGTATGACCACGAACCTCGAACTCGATGGTGTCGTAATCCCTCACCGTAATGGCTGCTCCTCCTTCAAAACTGTTGTCGCCGGTGAAATCTCAGCGGTCGGACGGAAGCCGAAGACATCGTGGAACCGTTCACAGTAGCGGGGCCAGACGTCGGGGTTGAGCAGCCGCGGCGGCATGCGGCCATCGAATATCGCCTGCCATTGTGTCGCCGTCGCGACCGCGATGTCACGCGCTGCTTCGACGGTGATCCCGGCGGTGTGCGGGCTCGCGATCACGTTCTCCAGGCCGAGCAGCGGATTGTCGGCTTGCGGCGGTTCCTCGTGGAAGACATCCAATCCCGCCCCGGCGATCCGGCCCGAGACGAGCGCCTCGTGCAGCGCCGCCTCGTCGTGCACGCGCCCGCGGGCGGTGGTGATGAAGTACGCACCGGGCTTCATCGCGGCGAATTCATCGCGCCCGATGAGTCCTTCGGTCTCAGCGGTCAGCGGACAGGTGATCTGCACGAAGTCCGCAAGCGCCAGCAGCTCACCGAGAGGTACCCGTCGGACGCCACGCGCGGTGGCGGTCGCCTCGTCGAGATACGGATCGAACACCAGGATTTCCATGCTGAACGGCGCACACAGCTCCGCCAGTCGGCCTCCGATCGCGCCCATGCCGACAATGCCCACTGTCTTGCCTAGCAGCTGGGTGCCCTGCAGAGCCAGCCGGTTTTCCAAGTCCCCGCGCCGCAGCACGCGGTCGGCCAGGGTGATTTTCTTAGCGAGGTCGAGCATGAAGCCGAGTGCGTGCTCGGC
>JAVROG010000193.1:0-9103 GCA_032162865.1 Mycobacterium sp.
TCGCGGATCAACGTCGCGGTCAGGCCCAGCCGCCGCCTGGACTGCAGATCGGCGGTCATCCGGAACACCGGCGCCGGCAGCAGGTGCACCTCGTCGTAGATGATGAGCCCCCAGTCTCGGCTGTCGAAGAGCTCCAAATGGCGGTATTCGCCCTTGGTGCGGCGGGTGACCATTTGGTAGGTGGAAATGGTGACCGGCCGGATCTCCTTGCGCTCGCCGGAGTATTCGCCGATCTCGTCCTCGGTCAGCGAGGTTCGTGCGACCAGTTCCCGTTTCCACTGCCGGGCAGCAACGATGTTGGTGACCAGAATCAGCGTCGTCGCGCCGGCTTTGGCCATCGCGGCCGCGCCGACCAGAGTCTTGCCGGCACCGCATGGCAGGACGACCACCCCGGAGCCGCCGGCCCAGAACGAGTCGGTGGCCAGCTGCTGGTAGTCGCGCAGCTCCCAGCCATCCGGTTCCAGGCTGATCGGATGCGCCTCACCATTGACATAGCCCGCGAGATCCTCTGCGGGCCAGCCGATCTTGAGCAGCATCTGCTTGACGCGGCCGCGTTCGCTGGGATGTACGACGACAGTGTCGTCGTCGATCCGGGCACCCAGCATCGGTGCGATTTTTTTGTTGCGCAGCACCTCTTCGAGCACGGCGCGGTCCATGCTGACCAACGTCAGGCCGTGTACCGGACTCTTGACCAACTGCAGCCGGCCGTAGCGAGCCATGGTGTCGACGATGTCCACCAGCAAAGGCTGAGGCACCGCGTAACGCGAGAAACTGACCAGCGCGTCGACCACCTGCTCGGCGTCGTGACCAGCGGCGCGGGCATTCCATAGTGCCAGCGGCGTGATGCGGTAGGTGTGAATGTGCTCGGGTGCGCGTTCCAGCTCCGCGAACGGCGCGATGGCGGCGCGTGCGTCGCCGGCCAGCTCATGGTCGACTTCGAGCAGCACCGTCTTGTCGGACTGCACGATCAACGGTCCGTCAGACACTTGCGCGGCTCCTCCTTATCGCTCCGTCCCCCGCAACTCCGGTGGTGCCTGCACAGCATGGTCGCCGGCGGCATGCGATCCATTATCGTTCGTCGGCCGACAATACCGACGTGATGCGGTGGATAGCGAAGTCGCGCATGCGCCCGGAGGCCGAATCGAAGCCGACCAATTGACCACCTTTGACGACGAGCGGGGCCACCACCCGCTGGGTAGCCACGCCTGCGGGATCGAGGTAGCCGATCAGCACCGTGTCCTGGTCCCTTGCGGCTTGTTGCAACAGCGACATGGCAACGGCTGGGTCCACCCGGATGTTGCTGAACGGCGCCGCGGTCACCTTGCGCAGCACGGCGACGACGGCGTTGAGGGTGTCAACGCTGGGCCGCTGCGGCGGCCGGTATGGCCGGCGATGCTGCGGTGCGGGCACCCGGGCGCCGCGGCTGCGCACGTCGACGATCGCACCGGTGGAATCCTCGGCAGCCGGAGCCAAACCGGCTGAGCGCAGCGCGACGAGCACTTCGGCGATCGAGGCAGGGGAGACCGCCACGGTTGGCGCCAGCGCGCGCAGCTGCAGCTGTTCGGCCGCCGGTGCCGCCAGTGCCTGGGCCAGCAGTGCCGGGTCCTCGCAACGGACGAACGATGCGGCCATACCGATCCGCAGCTGGCCGTGCCGGCGTGCGACGTCGTCGATCAGGTAGGTGAGTCCTTGCGGTACAGATGTTTTGGAGTGGTGAGCGAAGAAGGTCTGCATCCAATCGCGGGACTTGCCGACGTCGAGTGCGTGCCGGATCGATTGCTCACTGACCCGGTAAACCATTGCCGCGCCGGCTGATTCGACGGTTGCGACGGTGGCCAGTTCGTCGGCGAGGCCACGTTCCAACGGTCCCGGTACCACGACGGTGAGGTCGGCCTGGACAAGGAAGTGGTCGATCGGTTCGGGCAGCGCCCGTGTCATGGCCCCAACGCTGGGGCCGGATTCCGTTGCGGGGCTGGTAGTTTCCGCCAGCAGGGCGCGGCCGGGGTTGCTTATCGCCCCACGACCCACCAGGCCCAAAGCCTGGCTCTCGACCAGCAGGTCGGCGACGGGTCCAGGCTGGAGCCGGCGGGCCCAACGCGGACGCCGCCAGATCAACGCAGCGGACGCGGTGGTCGCATCGACTCCGGCGCCCGCGGGCAGTTCGGCGAGCATGCTGAGCAGCAGTCGCCGATCGAGCGGGGCGGCAGTCGAGAACAGCGAATCCGACAGAGCACCATAGGGCTTGCCGTCGGGTCCGCGGGTCCCGATCAACGCCGGCCGGCCCGGCAGGTCCAGCCAGGTAGTGGCCAACAGGTGCCAGCGGTCGGCAGCAGCCAGCGTGGTGAACCGGTCGGCGTTGGTCGTTGGTGCCCAGTACGGTCCGTCGCCGTGGGAAGGGTCGGGATCGGGCATGCCACTCGCGATCAATTCGGCGGCGGCCAGAATCTCGAGAATCAGACCGAGTCGCGGTTCGTCCATTCCGGTGTTCTTGGCCAGGCGCTTGAGATCGCGAACCCCCAGACCGCCGCTACGGAGCTCTGCAATCGGTGTGGCACTGAGGTTTTCCAGCACGACATCGACCTGGCGGAGCAGGTCGATGACGGCTCCGGCGGCCGCGGCGTCGGCGTCGGTGGGTTTGGTGGTCGAAACCACCGGGTCGGGTTCGGTCAGGTGCAGCGGACCGGGATTTTCCTCGCGCAGCACCTGGGCGACGTGGCGGGGCAGGATCACCGTCTCGGCGTCGATGCGTCGCAATAGCCCGCTCGCCAGCAGCCGCGGCACCGGCCGGTCCGGCGGAGCGCCGGGGGCCGCATCGCGGGTGCGTCCCATCGGGGATCCTTCGAGCAGCTTCGCCAAGACATCGCGTTGCGATTCGTCGACCTCGGCGATAAGGGCCGCGATCTGATCGCCGGTGCGCGCGCGGTCCTCGAGTGTGACTTGCCCGGGATGCCACGGCAACGCCGCGCCGGCATCGGCGGCAATGCGCACCGCGCTCTCGCCCCAGACGAGGGCGCGGTGCCTGAGGTCGTCCAGCGCAGCGGCCAGGTCGGCTTCGGGGGCGTCGTCGCCGATCAGCGTCAGCAGCTTGGCAACCGGAACGGACTCCGCGTCGGCGTGCAGCACCAGCAGTGCGTCGAGGACGGCCAGTCGCAGGAAGTCGAGGTCATCGGTGGCAGCCTTTACCGACTGACGCGCCTGGGCGCGTGCGGCGAGCGCCGCGATGGTGCCGGGTGGCGGCTGGGCAAGGTCCGGCCGCAGCTCCAACAGCAGGATCAGCCGCTCGTCGGGTAGGTCGGCCAGCCAAGACCCCAGCGGGATATCCGGGGTGTGTTCGGTCATTGCCGATCAAGCCTAGGCCCGACCGACAGCCTTCCGCCGCGGACGGTAGCGCGACCTGTCAGAATGGAACGCGTGGCTGACACGCGCAAAGAAAAGTACGTGGACAACGGCTGGCCGACCACCGACCCGGACGACCACGCGGTGAGCGAACTCGTGACCGATCGCACGGGTGCGCTCTCCCCGTTCGGTGAAGTGGTGTTCCCGGTGCCCGCCGACGAGCTTCCGTATGTTCACCCGGTGACGATCGCGACCTGGTAGGTCGGCGGATGTCCGGGGTGGCCGAACCCTCTGAAGCCCCGGTGACCGCGCTGTCGCACCTTGACGAGCGCGGTGCAGCGCACATGGTCGATGTCACCGGAAAGGGCGTTACGCGGCGGATCGCCGTGGCGGCCGGCGCCTTGCGCACGTCTGCGCACGTGGTGGCACTGATCTCGAGTGGCGGGCTGCCCAAGGGCGATGCGCTGGCGACCGCGCGGGTTGCGGGCATCCTGGCCGCCAAACGGACCAGTGACCTGATTCCGTTGTGCCATCAGCTTGCACTCTCCGGAGTCGACGTCGAGTTCACCGTCACCGAGTCAGATGTAGAGATCAATGCGACGGTGCGCAGCACCGACCGAACGGGGGTGGAGATGGAAGCGTTGACCGCCGTGAGCGTGGCGGCCCTGACCCTGTACGACATGATCAAAGCGGTCGATCCGGCGGCACGCATCGACGACATCCGGGTGCTCCGCAAAGAGGGCGGCCGTAGTGGAAGCTGGGTGAGACGATGAGCCGGACCGCACGGGTAATCATCGCTAGCAGCCGAGCCGCCAGTGGTGGCTACACCGACGAAACCGGGCCGATCATCGCTGAGTGGCTTGAGCAGCACGGCTTTCCGCCCGTGCAGCCTCGGGTGGTTGCCGACGGGAACCCGGTCGGGGAGGCGCTGAGCGACGCTCTCGACGACGGCGTCGACGTCGTCATCACCTCCGGGGGCACCGGCATCTCGCCGACCGACACCACCCCGGAACAGACCGTGGCGGTGCTGGATTTCGTCGTTCCTGGGCTGGCTGACGCGATCCGTCGCGCCGGTGAGTCGAAGGTGCCGACGTCAGCGTTGTCTCGCGGGGTGTGCGGTGTGGCCGGTCAGACACTGATCATCAACCTGCCGGGCTCACCCGGCGGGGTCCGCGACGGCCTCGGCGTACTAGCCGACGTGCTCATCCACGCACTCGACCAGATCGCCGGTAAAGATCACCAGCGATGACACTGGTCCTGCGCGCCGCAGTGACCGACCAGCCGATCTCTCTGGTCGAGCACGAGGCCCTAGTTAGCCACCAGGCCGCCGGAGCCGTCGTCGGCTTTGTCGGCATGATCCGCAATCACGACGGCGGACGTCAGGTGGTGCGGCTGGAGTATTCCGCGCACCCGTCGGCCCCAGAGGTCTTCGCTGAGGTGGTCGCCGAGATCGCCGGTCAGGCCAGCGGGATTCGGGCCATCGCGGCCAGCCATCGGGTCGGTGTGTTGCACATCGGTGAGGCCGCTCTGGTGACCGCTGTGGCAGCCGACCATCGCCAAGCGGCGTTCGCCACCTGCGCGCGACTGGTGGACGCCATCAAGGAGCGACTACCGGTGTGGAAGCACCAGTTTTTCGACGATGGATCCGAAGAGTGGGTGGGCTCGGCCTGAATCGGTTGGACCAGGGGAGAACCTGACCTCAGCTGATCGGTCCCTGGGCGAACGCGTCGAGCGCGTCGTTGCCGGCGATGTTCTGGTCGACGATCGCCTGCCACACCTGCTGGGTGTAGCCCACGGATGCGACCTGGTGGATTCCCACCGGCTCGGCAACGTCACCGGGCGCTGGCGGCGGCACATCTGCCGGCTGGAAGCCGGTCTCGACGACCGCGGGGGCGGGAATTGGAGCGGGCTCGTCGCCGGGGGCAGGTGGCACATCGCCAGGAGCGGGGGCCAGGTCGGCCGGGGCCAGCTCGGGAGCGGGAGCCAAATCCGCCGGGGCGGGCCCCAGGTCGTTGCCGGCGAGTTGCACGGCCGGAGCCGGTGCCTCGGCTGGCGGTGGCACGTCTCCGGGCGGAGAGGGCAGCTCACCGTTCAATCCGGGCGCATCCAGCGGTTGATCGAAAGGTCCGAAGCCGGTTGGCTGGGGAAGTACGTTGCGGGGAGACGGGCCCGACAGCCCGGTGCCACACACAGGCCAGGCGCCACGGCCCTGACTGGCCAGCACGCGCTCCGCGATGGCGATCTGCTGGTCTTTGGTGGCCAGCTGGGCCGACGGTGCGTATTCGCTCCCGCCATGCGAGGCCCAGGTGCCCGCGGCAAACTGGACGCCGCCGTAGAAGCCGTTGCCGGTGTTGATTCCCCAGTTGCCGCCGGACTCGCAGCGGGCTACCTGATCCCACTCGGTGTCGCTGGCTGCCGCCGCCTGGCCGGCCATGGCGAGACTGCCGCCGCCGAGCACCGCGCCGGTGAAGGCGATCTTGGCGACGCTGACGCTCGAGGTTGTGGGCTTACGGTGACGTCCACTCATGCGCTCAGAAAATTCCTCTCGTATACACGCCTGCGAGGTCAGCTGTCGGGTTCGGATGGAAGAGGTCACCCGGCCAATTCGGTCTTCGTTGACACGACTTCGGCTTCACCCCAAGGGGCCGATAAACAGCCCCAGTCCGATCGCGGTGGACCGGTGGGTCCCCCGCCTCCATCCGCGGGTCGGAATCCCTCACCTACGGATGGAGCTAGGCGCGTAACAGGTGAGGGAGGGCTCGTCATTGGGTTTAGTTGACGAACCTCCCGAGACGCTAGCGGTTTCCGACGCCCTCGTCACGTCTAGAAGAACCGCGCGTTTTGGTCACAACCGACCAGAAAAACGCCAGGAAAGCCCAGTGTTTTCCCAGCTCATACCACCCCGAAATCTGAGCGTGGCCGGGTTGTTATCTTTCTGTTACGTGAGATATGTCACAGTGTTCAACCACCGGCGAAGGGAGGGAGTACGTCAACCGTGTCGCCGGCGGATAACACCGATGTTTCATCTCGGACCGCAATTCTGTCCCGGAGATAAGAGCATCGGCTCAACACTGCCGCCAGAGGTGTACCCCGACCGGCCAGTTCTTCAATCAGCTCGGCCACCGTGGTACCGATTCGTAATGTCAGCGTCTCCGACTCGCTGCCCGCGGCTGCCCGCGCGGCGGCGAAAAAACGGACCGTCACCTCAATCTGGGCGGCACGGGTGGGAGTCTCAGCCACCGATGGCGCTCATCGGACGGTCGGGCTGAATGAAACCGGGGTCGTTGATGCCGTGGCCGGCAGGCTTGGCCCACATCGCGGCGCGCCACGTCGCCACGATCACGTCGTCGTCGGCGCCACTGCGGAGCAGGCCGCGCAGGTCGGTCTCGGTGGTAGAGAACAGGCAGCTACGGATCTGACCGTCGGCGGTCAGCCGGGTGCGGTCACACGTCGAACAGAAGGCGTGTGACACCGACGCGATGACGCCGAACTTGCCGGCCGGGGTATCTGGGCCGCTATCGACCAGCCAGAGCTCGGCTGGGGCCGAACCGCGGGGAGTGGGGTCGGGTTGTAGCCGGAAGTGAGGCCGCAGCGCCGCCAGTACGTCATCGGCGCTCAGAGCGGCGCCGCGGCGCCACTGGTGGCCAGCGTCGAGCGGCATCTGCTCGATGACACGCAACTGGTACCCGTGCTCGAGGCAGAAGCGCAACAATTCGACCACGTCGTCGCGGCCGGTGCCGGGATCCAGCACGGCGTTCACCTTGACCGGCCCGAGGCCGGCCTCCTTCGCGGCGGCCAGGCCGGCCAGCACGTCGCGAAGGCGGTCCCTACGGGTGATGGCCGCGAAGTGCTCGCGGTTGACGCTGTCCATCGACACATTGACCCGGTCCAGACCCGCCGTAGCCAGGGCGGCTGCGCGACGCGCCAGCCCGACGCCGTTAGTGGTCAACGAGATCTCCGGGCGGGGGGTGAGGCCTGCGGCCGCCGCGACCACCTCTTCGAGGTGGCGGGCCAGCAACGGCTCACCTCCGGTGAACCGCACGTTGGTCACTCCGAGTCGGGTCACGGCGATGCGCATCAGCCTGGCCAGCTCAGCGGGGGTGAGCAGCTGATCACTGGGCAGCCAGTTCAGGCCGTCTTCGGGCATGCAATAGCTGCACCGCAGGTTGCAGCGGTCGGTGAGCGAGACACGGAGATCGGTGGCGACTCGGCCATACGTATCGATCAAAGGCCCTGATCCACGCACGATGGCTCCCGGCACATCCGCAGGTGGGCCGGGCATCGTCGGGACTCCCAACGCGGTCAAGGTCATGCCGACACCCGATCGGCCCGGGTCGGCCCGTCGGCGGGAACGATCTCTTTACCCAGCGGCACGAGTGACACAGGGATCAGTTTGAGGTTTGCCAGCGCCAACGGAATGCCGATGATCGTGGCGGCCATCGCCAATGCGCTGGCCAAGTGACCGATCGCCAGCCAGAGCCCGAACAGCAGCACCCAGACGACGTTGCCGATCACTGTGCCCGTCCCGGCACCCGGCTTTTCGACGATCGTTCGGCCGAACGGCCATAAGGCATACGACGCGATGCGCAGCGAGGCGAAACCGAATGGGATCGTGACGATGAGCAGGAAGCAGACAAGCGCAGCCAGCAGGTATCCGAGGGCCAGCCAGAGGCCACCGAAAACCAGCCAGATGACGTTCAGAATCAGGCGCATATCTCCTCCAGCGGTAGGGCCAGCCTACCGAGTACCGGGTAAACCGGGGTGCTCGGCGTGCGACCAGCCGAGTAGGATCTGAGATCGTCATCGCGTCCTGTGCATGCGGGACGCGTCTTTATGTGGCAAACCCATTGATCCGTAAGACAAGCAGGTGAGAGCAGTGCCGACCGGCAAAGTGAAGTGGTACGACTCCGAGAAGGGGTTCGGCTTCCTGTCGCAAGAGGACGGTGAGGACGTTTACGTCCGCTCCTCGGCGTTGCCCGAGGGTGTCGAAGGGCTCAAAGCCGGACAAAAGGTTGAGTTCGGCCTCGCGTCCGGACGGCGGGGACCGCAGGCGTTGAGCCTCAAGCTGATCGACCCGCCCCCAACCCTGGCCCGGTCCAACGCCCGACCGCGCCGTGAGGCGCCTGCCGAGCACAAGCACACTCCCGACGAGCTGCACGGCATGGTCGAGGACATGATCACGCTGCTGGAAACCACGGTGCAGCCGGAACTTCGCAAGGGGCGGTATCCGGATCGCAAGACGGCTCGTCAGATCTCCGAGGTGGTCAAGGCGGTCGCTCGCGAGTTCGAGGCCTGACGGTTCGGTGTGCCCGGCGTAGCCGGGCGCGAATCGGGTACTCAAGCCCTGTCGGATTGCGTCAACGAGGAGGCGGCGATGGCAGAACAAGCGCAGGTCACCGAGGAACAAGCCAGAGCCGTCGCCGAGGAATCTCGCGAAAGCGGTTGGGATAAGCCATCTTTTGCCAAAGAGCTGTTTCTCGGACGGTTTCCGTTGGAGCTGATCAATCCCTTTCCCACGCCGACCGAGGCCGACGAGGCGCGCACCGCAGAATTCCTGGGCAGGTTGCGGGAATTTCTCCGGGGCATCGACGGCAGCGTCATCGAACGCGAAGCGCGCATTCCCGACGAATACGTCAAAGGCTTAGCCGAACTGGGCTGTTTCGGCATGAAGATTTCGTCGGAGTACGGCGGCTTGGACATGTCGCAGGTCGCCTACAACCGCGCCCTCATGATGGTGTCAACCGTTCACCCCAGCATTGGTGCCCTG
>JAVROG010000194.1:0-3385 GCA_032162865.1 Mycobacterium sp.
GCCGAGTTTCGGCTGCGCCCCACCCATGAGCCGTTGTGGACGTCGATCAGCGAAGCCGTGGTCGGATCGCTCGAGGCCAACTTCGGTGACCTCGCCGCGGTCGAGAACATAGTGCCCGACCGCAGGGAGCTCGCTGAGATCCGACAGCTGTTGATGATGCCCGAGATCCGAAACGCCGTGTCGAGTGATCTGTTCGACGACTGGGCCGCGGCCATCGCCGAAAGGACGGGCACCGACCCCGACCGCGACCTGTACCCGCGGCTGGTGGTGGCCGTGGCGCGCGCCGTGGTTGACACCGCGATGGAGGCATACGCGACGGCCGAACCGCCCGTCGCCATCACCGCGTTGATGCGGCGCGGCTTCAATACGGTCGCCGCCGGATTGCCAGAACCGAAGACAGGGCAGGAGAAACCATGACCAAAAACGTCGTCGCCGCCGGTGCTGATGCTCGCGTGTGAATTGGCGTTGTCCGGGCTGAGTCCCGCGGTGTTGGACAAGGATCCAGGACCCACTTCTGAACCCAACGCCAACGGGCTTGTCGGACAAGTGATCCGCCTCCTCGAGATGCGTGGGCTTTACCACGCCTTCGGCGGGGCCGAGGTCCCGCCCGCGCCGATGTACGCGTGGCGGTTCGCCGGGATGACGGTGGACTTCGCCGGCGTCACCGACAACCCGATGCCCCAGCTTCATGCTCAAGGTGTTACCTGGCTACGCTGGGCGTCCGCGCATCTGCGAACTGGTCCCTACCCAGATCAGTGACTCCACCGTCATAGGCGCCTGGGCTGGCCCCGCCGGCCGAGCTGCCCGTGCTGGAGGTCGTTGCTGCCAGTCACATTTTGGCCGGACCTCACCCTGGCCCCAGCTACGGTCTTGCACGACTATCTCAAGTACCCCAATGAGAATCGCCGATCGTGGACAGACGAAATGCGGCGGCACCGGATATGGCGGATGGCCTTCACTGGACTCGGTGGCGTCGCAGATACCACGGCATGACCAGTGACCGGCGAACCCAGGTGTTGAATTGTGGCGCATTGAGCACCATCCGCCCGATCACGAGCAGCGCCGCCCCACCGATATTGACCCCGTAAGCGGCCTCGCGGTGCAGACGGTAGGACATCAGCGGTGGGACCCCGTTGGGATAGTTCGGCGGCTCCGCTGCCAACACCATGATGTTGCGCGCGACGACTTTGGCCTGCGGTGAACATTCAGATGCCCGTTGTACCATCGGCCACTCGCTGTTCCCATCGACCACACGAACCGCGTCGCCGAACGCAAAGATGTCCGGGTGGCTCGACGCTGAAGGAAAGCACTGGAACGTGGGATCGACCGACAGCCAACCGGTCGGCGTGCGCGGCAGATCGAGGTCCGCGAACACGTCCGCCGGCTGCAGCCCGCCCGCCCAGTACGTCCCATCGCACGGTATCTCCTTCGCGCCGTGGGGTCCGTCGACCGTCACCGCCGCACGCTCGACCTGGACCGCCCGCGTCCGCAAGAGCACGTCGACGTCCTGCTCTTGCAGGAGGTGCTCTGCGCGACGACCTGCCCGTTCGGACAAGTGTGGAAGCAGCCGCGATCCGCTGTGAATGACGGTCACCGCGGGCGCCCGCCACCCCGGTGGTCGGACCCGCGCCAAGTGGGCCAACTCGCCCGCCAGTTCGACGCCGCTGATCCCGCCGCCGATGACCACGAGCCGAGGCTCGCCGACCGTGTCTGTGCCATGGGACTGGCCCCACCTTTCGTCGGTCGAGATCCGCGCCTGGGAGCCGTCAAGCAGCGCGACGAGATGCGCGTGGGCCTCGTCGAACTCGCTGGCGAACTTGTAGCCGAGCAGGTGCTCGCGCCCTGGTAGCCGATGCGGCGCCGCCAGCGCCGACCCGAGCGCGACAACGACAAACCGCCCACTGACCCGTTCGCCCGACGCAAGCTCGACCGTTTTCGTTGGCACGTCCATTCCCACCACGTGGCCGAGCACGAACTGGTATCCGGCGTTCTCCACTTGCTGCGCCGTCGCCAACTCGCTCTTCGACATCGGCAGCCGCAGGCAGAGGCGCTCGTGCGCCAAGGGAATGTACCCGTGCGTCGCCTGACGGTCGATCACGACGATCCTCAAAGGCCGCCCGGCCGGGCTGCGTCGCAGATGATGGACCAGCTCTATGCCGGCCATGCTTCCCCCGAGAATCAACACGTCACAGTCGGTCACGGGTTCTTCTCGAGGCACATTTCCTCCTGAAGGAGCCGGGTGGCCGACGGCAGCTTGCGCTCGTCTGATCATCGAAGGACAAGGCAGAAACAAGTGTATCGGAATACCAATTGCCTTGCTAATGACAGTCACTCTTGTAGAGAAGCGAACTTCGGCGTACCGTTCCGATCCGTTGAAACTCGATGGGAGGGACCGCAATGGCTACCACCCGGCCAATTTCAGCTGTCTTCGCTGCAGGCATGGCTCTGCTGCTAGCAGCCTGCTCGTCCAATGATTCGGGGGGTGGTCAGGAATCCGGTCCAAGTGAGCGCACCGCTGCTGCGACCGATTACCAACAGCCCACGGTCGTTGCGCTGGGCTGGGCCCGGGCCGCGCTCGGCGCCGTCATCCTCACATTGCCCGGGCTCTTGCTCGGGCGGTTGTTCCCCGGCAAGGTTCCTGACCCGGTCGCGGTGGCCATCGCGCGCGGGTTCGGCGCCCGTAACATCGCGGTGGGCGCCGGCATCGTGTGGGCCCACCAGTCGGGCGACCCGGAAGCCGAGCGCCGGTGGTACCTCGCCGCCGCAGGCACCGATCTCGCCGACGCGCTGGCCATGGTGCTGGGCCGGGGCCTGCCCAAGGCCCACCGGGTGGTCGGGGGACTGGTGGCCGGCTCGGCCACCGCCGCAGGAGTAGTCGCCGCCCTCCAAGCGGGTGACTAAGAACCACGACGACGGTGGCATCGGAAACTCTCCGACCGGCGCCAGCGCCGGCTTCCGGAGCCATCCAGTTCCGACGGCGTGACTAGGCCGCGCTGCCTGCGGTGAGTGCCTCGCGCAAGCTTGCGCACTGGCTGTCGAAGAAGGATCGCGACACCGGCGCGCCGGGGACGACCCCGTCGAAGCCGTGGAAGGCGCCCGGAACCACCTCCACGCGGCACGGCACGCCGGCCTTCATCAGCCGCTCGGCATAGGCCAGGTCCTCGTCGTGGAATAGGTCGAGCGTGCCAACGCCGATCCATGCCGGCGGCAGCCCGGCCAGATCGGTGTTGCGCGCCGGGACGGCGATGTCGGGGTCCGCATTCCCCAAATACGCCGCCCACCCGAACCGATTGCTGCTTTCGGTCCACACCCGGTACTTCCGCGCGTCCGATGGGCTTTTCGCCACGGTCCTGTCGTCGAGCATCGGATAGGTCAAAAGCTGTAG
>JAVROG010000195.1:0-6790 GCA_032162865.1 Mycobacterium sp.
GCTGCCACACGTAGCCGGTGATCGCCAGCACCATCCCAGCATCGAGCCGGTCGTGTTCGCCTGCAGCTACGAGTGTTTCCGACACCACGGGCGGATCGAAACCCAGCCCAAGCCCGTGTGCGATGGGCATCGGCGGTATCGGTTCGTCGGCAGCATCATAGACAGCGAGTAGGGCGGTCGTGGGTGCACCCGGACGACAGGCGGCAATGAGCTTGCCGTACAACATGTTCGAACGCTCAAAAAGGTTGCGCGTCGCACCGTCAGCTGTGCCGGTACCTACCGGCCAGGTCCGGCCCACCTCTCCCACGTAGCCGCCCGCCAACGCGCCGGCAGCGAATGCGACAAGGTCTCCGTCCCGTATCTGCGTGGCGGGCTGGGCGCGCCGCCACTGGTGTTCCCGGGAGGTCACCCACGCTGAGTCCTGGGTTGCCGGTGTGCTGACGCCGCCCGCTGCCATGGCCGCCATCATGGCGCCGGTCAGCGTCTGTTCCGACTGACCCGGCCCCAATTCCGCAACTGCCGCGGCGAGACCATGTTCGGCCACCCGAAGGGCCGGGCCCATCGCCTCGATTTCCTCGGGTGTCTTGACGCGCCGCGCCGCACGCATCGCCGGTTCGGCGTCGACGAGTTCGGCGCAGGGGAACGCCTCGGGCAGCAACGCGGCGAAAGTTGGTGTTATCGCGTCGGTTCCGACGCGACGGGCGGTCGCGGCCCCGTTGATATTTTGCAACACCTCGATCAGGGTCATCGGATTCCAGGCCAGCCCGTAGAGATGATCGTGGCCGATTTCCTCGGGGATGCCCTCGTCGTCGGTGCTGTTCAGGTAGATATCTCCGGTGCCGCGGACGACGACGCACATCGGACCGAACGGTCGCGTACCCGCTATCCAAAGCTGCGGGGCGCCGGTGACGTAACGAATATTGGCCTGTCGGCCGAGCACCAGAATGTCGAGATCGTGCGCGTCCATTTCGGCCAGCGCCCGTTCCCGGCGTCCCGCCCGTAATGCCCGCGCATCGGGCGAAACCTCAGTCGCCATAGGGGGAATAGGGGTAGTCGGTGATCGGCGTGAAGCCGTCCTCGGTAATCACGATGATCTCTTCGCTGCGATAACCGCCGGTTCCGTCCTCCCACACCACCGGCTCCAATACCAGCACCATGCCAGGCGGAAAGGCGAAGCTGTCGTCGTATTCCTCGCCCAGGTCGGTGCCGATCATCGGGGGTTCGGCGGGGAACGTTCCGATGCCGTGGCCCAGATAGAAGTGCGGTAGCCAGGGCTTGCGACCGCCGTTGGCGGCGATTGCCGCCCGCGCGAGATCGCCTGAGGTGACACCCGCCTTGGTCACCGCCAGCGTCGCGTCCAAGATCTCTCGCCAGCGATGAAACTGGTCGCGCTGGCGCGCCGACGGTTGCTCTCCCACCAGCCATGTCCGGCCGAAGTCGGAACAATAGCTTCCATAGGTGATGCTGATGTCGGTCCACAACACATCCCCGGCGGCCAATTCGCGCTCGGTGGGCAACAACGGTAACGCGAGATCGCCGTGGGTCGTCCACACACCGGTTTCCCGGGAACTCGGCATCACCTGCCAGATGGCCTCCAGCATGTTGGTGGTGGCCCCCAACTCGAAAGCGCGGCGCACGAATTCGGCCGAGAGGTCGATCTGCCGCACCCCCGGCGCCAATGCCTGCTGTACCTCTACCATGGCCTGCTCCGTGATTCGGCAGGCCCGGCGAATGCAGGAGAGCTCATCACGTGTCTTGACCAGTTGCGCCGCGCCGATCACCAGCGCCGCGTCCGTCGGTGCACCGGCAGGGAACAGCGTGGCCGCCGCCCGCCGCATCGCGCCAGTCAGCTCGTCGACGGCAATCCGCGCACCCGCCGGCACCAGCTCGGTGAGCGCGCGGGCGAATTGCTCTACCCCATGCTCGAATTCGAGATAAACCGGGCCGTGCAGGTGGTCATCCGGCACTGGCAATTCCACCGAGGCTCCGCTACGAAACGGCATGAACACATGTGGATGTTCGTCATCGGCCAGGATGACCGCCACCGGACGTTCGACGTGCGAAAGACCCGCGTCCAGCAACGGCCAGCTGACACCGGTCGCATACCCGACATACCCGTTCATCAACAAAATCAGCGCGTCGATCCCTTGCTCGGCCATCGCGGACCGGATCCGCGCGCCAGTCTCGGCTCGCATGCGCGCCCAGTCCGGCTCGTCCGGGATGTCGATCACCGCGCCGCGGGCAGAAACAGGGCTGGTCATGCTAGATACTCAGGAAATTTCTGATGTTGCCGCCGACGATGCGAATGGCGCCATCGGAGCCGACGGCGTCGACCACCGCGGCCAGCGAGCGCTCCGAATAGCCGAATGTGCTTTCGTTGTGCGGATAGTCGGACGACCACATCACCTTGTCGACCCCGATCGCGTCGACCTGCCGAAGGCCCACCGCGTCGACCATGAACGACGCGCACATGTGGTTGTCCCAGTAGTAGCGGACCTCGTGTTCGGGATGGCCCTTGAGCATGTGCCGATAGGAGGCCAGCACGTGTTCGGCGTCCTGCAGCGCGGGTGGCACCCAAGCGATCCCACCCTCGAACCAGCCGACCCGCAGTCGGGGATGCCGATCCAGGATGCCGCCGAAGATGTACTTGGAGAACATTTCTCGAAATGAGTCGATATTCACCATCATCGCTACCGCGACGCTGTTGACCTCGCTGGGGACTTTTGGCTGGCTTTCCCCGATGTGGTGCGTGAGCGGCAGTCCGGCGTCTTCGATCTCCTCCCAGACCGCGTCCATCACGGTGCTCGAATAGTCGATGGCACTGCCGTTGTCGTCGTTGCCCGGATTCAGCGGCATCAGAAATGTCTTGATTCCCAGGGCTTTCAGCTGCGACAGGGTGCGGCGAGCGCCCCCCGGATCCCACCAGTTGATCAGGCCCACCCCGTAGCAGTGGCCAGCGGAACGTTCCTGGAAGGCGGCGATGTGTTCGTTGTATATCGTGAATATCCGTTCGCGCAGCCCTTTGTCGGGATGATGGAACAACGCCAGGACGGCATTGGGGAACACTAATTCCCGGTCGACTCCGTCTTCGGCAAGTTCGCTGACCCGCGCTGCGATGTTGCTCGTGGTCGCGCCGGCCATGTCGTCGTATTGCATGAGCACAGCGCTGAAATCACCGACGACCATCGATTGACCGGGTTGTCCGAGTAGATAGGCGCCGTCCTCATACCAGATTCGCGGCGCCTGGTCTTTGAGGTCATCGGGGAAGCACTCGAAGAAGATGTCGTCGGCCACCGAGATGGGGTTGTCGGCCGAGAACACCTCGGTGCCGGCGGGCAGGCCCGTGTAGGTTGACAGGTCGGATCCGGCGGCGTGGCCACGACGATCCTTGGGTGCGCCGATCACCTCGGGGTAGAGGCCGTGAATTCGGGTGGTCATCAGCTCCCTCACCAGGTGACGGGAAGTTCGTAGACACCGTAAGCCAGCGTGTCGTGTTTGTACGGCACCTCGTCGATCGGCACTGCCAACCGCAGCGTGGGGATACGTCGGAACAAGGTCGGCAATACGATCTGCAACTCCATGCGGGCAAGTTGCTGGCCGACACATTGATGGCGTCCGTAGCCAAAGCCGACATGTGGGCCCTCATCTCGGGTCAAGTCCAACCGACCTGGGTCAGAGAATTGGCGCTCGTCCCAATTCGCCGGCGCCACATCGAGAATGACGCCATCCCCGGCTCGGATCGTTTCGCCGCCGATCTCGATGTCCTCGATAGCGATGCGCCGCTGACCGGTCTGGATGATGCTCAGGAAACGCATCAGCTCCTCCACCGCAACGGCGACGACCGGTGGATCCTCGGCGTCTCGTAACAGCGTCATCTGGTCGGGATGCTGGAGCAGTGCCGCCACGCTCAGGCTGATCATGTTGGCGGTGGTCTCATGACCGGCGATGAGCACCCCGGTGGACAGCTGCGCGGCCTCGCGCACGGTGAGCTCTTCAGCGTTGATCCGCTCGGCCAGGTCGGAGACCAAATCCTCTGAAGGGCTTTGCATCTTGACCCGAAGCAGCTTGGCCAGGTACCTGGCCAACGACGCTGCTCCCTGCGCAGTGTCCTCTTCCGTCGCATACCGGCCGGTGCCCCGCTCGGCTTGCTCTTGAAAGAAGCCCGCGTCCTCGTAGGGCACGCCCAGCAGTGCACTGATGACCAGCGAGGGAACCGGCAGGGCCAGTGTGCTGACGATGTCACCGGGTCGGGGACCCGCCAGCAGCGCGTCGATCTGGTCATCAACGATCTTTTGCACTGTAGGGCGCAAGGCCTCAACGCGCCGGAAAGTGAAGGGTTTGGACAGCATCCGACGGTATCGGGTGTGCTCCTCGGCATCGGAGGTGAAAACTGAACGGGGGCGGGTGTGAACCGTCGCCAGCATTCCTTCGTTCCAGTGCGGATAGCCGGGCCGCCGGTCGTCAACGCTGACCCGGGAATCGGTGAACAATGCGCGTATCGCGTCGTAACCGGTGATCAGCCACGGGGTGCTGCCGTCCCAGATGCGGACCCGGCTCAGCTGTTTGTCGGCGTTGAGCTCCAGCACCTTGGGAGGCGGCGCGAACGGGCACCCCGGTGCGCGTGTCATCGGAAACTCGGGCACATCGGTGGCGGTATCGGTCGAGAGGTTGGTCATCGTGCTCCTTGGTTTCAGGACGGCCAGTGGTCCACCGCGTTCACATGGACCGGCGCACGCCAAAGCCCCACGATGGCGTCGATCAATCCCTCGCCTGCCACCGGCCAACTGGATCGCGACTTCGGCCCGTGCTCGGCCAGGGCACCCTCGTGTTCGGCACAGGTGTGCATTAGTAGGTTGCGCGCCATGACGATTCGTTCAGACCGCACCCGTTTGGGCAGATCGGGGAGGCAACGATTGATGCCCTCGATCGCCTGCACGAGCGCGGGGGAGGTGAGCGCGTCCTTCGTGACGACGTGCCGGTAGGTGGGGTCGGCCATCGCTTGGGCGGCAAACCTTGCGTAACAGCTCGGGACGCCCAGGGCGGTCAGGTGATCGGTGAGTGGGCGGACCAATGCGCCCACCCAGTCCCTCAGCTCGTCGGAATTGGCGATGCTGGTCAGCATTTGTGCGCGCAGTTCCTCGATCGACAGTCGGTGTTTGCTTTCGATCGCCCGCAGTAACTCGGTGCGCGACCCGAAGTGATAGCAGGCGGCGGCGTTGTTACCTTGGCCCGCCGCTTCGCTGATCTGCCGATTGGATACCGCGTACATACCACGCTCGGCGAACAACCACTCAGCGGCGGACAAGATTGCCTCGCGGGTGCCCGTCGACCTGCCAGTGCGCACCACTCGGGGTGAGGTCACCGCCCCAGTGAACACCGAGGGTGAGATTAAATCAAGCGGTTTATTTAATCGCCACGCTCAGTCATCCAGGATCGATTAGGCGCGCGGTAGTGCGCGCATTCCCTATCCTGCAACCACTTTTGCTCACGCCCGATCCGGTCGGCATGGCACCCAATGGGCCAGTTCAGCGGCCTGCTGGCGGACTGCTTCGCCCTCGGCTAGCACCAGCCCGCCAGCGAGATCGCCCGCCGATCCCATCCGGGCATGCGGTGACTCCGAATTGTGATTGTTGCCAATAACAAGGGGGCTTGTCTTGATTGCTGCACTGAATCGACCAGGACCGCTCGAGGAACGGCGCCGTCGACGGCACCTGACACTTTCGCCGAGAGCCATTCTGGAGAGTCTTTCGGCGGTGGTGGTGCTGGAACGGCTCCGGGCTCCGGTGTTGGCTGTCGGGCACGACGGCGCCGTGGTGTTCGCCAATGCAGCGTTCGCCGACATGGTGGGTTACACCCCCGAAGAGGTGATGTCGCAACAGTTCCATCAGATCTTGCGCAACGTGCCGTTCGGCGAGTCCGCCGTCGCCGTGATGAAGGCTTACGCTGACCAGGTCGTTGAATTGCGTCACCGGGACGGCTCGCACGTGCGCGCTCATATGAGTGAATCCGCGCTGGTGCGTGCCGATGATCCCGTCGCCGTCGTGGTGTTCCATGATCTGACCGAGCAGCTATGGGTTGCCGGTAAGGAGTGAATCCGCCGCGCCCGGCTGCGCTAGCGGGGCAGGGTGATCCGCAGGATCACCCGCGGCTTGTGCCCACGGGCCGCGATCTTCTCGACCAGGGTCACGATCCGGTACCCGAACCCGTACTTTCGGCGCAGCTCACCCCGCAGGCGACCAAGTGTCGATGGGTCAGCCACCACCTGTGCGGTGCCCTCGATAGGCGGGACACCTTCATCGCGCACCTTGCCGAACCGGTTGCTCGGCGCCAACAACACCCGTGGGTCGTTGCGGACCCGTTTGACTTTCCAACTATCCGCCGGCGTCCACACGAACAGGTCTGCGCCATCACGACCGATCCACATCGGCGTCGCGACGCCTTCGCCATTGCGTTTGAATGTGGTCAGCGCGACGAAACGTTCGTCTCCGAGTGTGGTCGTCTGATCGGGCACCATCGCCATGCTACCGATGTCTCGATGCGAATATCAGTTACCTCAAAGCGGTTTCGAATACAACGACACGGCCAACAAAGGGCATCGCTGCATAACGAGTCGCCTCCCGCTCTGGATTTCACGCCGAAGGGGATGCGAGTGTGATGCCCGTGAGTGTTGAAATGGGGGAACTGGAGCTTGCGCACGTTTCGCGAGCGCAGTGGATGGACAGACCGCCCCAACGCTGTGCGCGTGGTCACTGGCTGCTGCCGGGACATATGACGGTAACGACGGTCCGAT
>JAVROG010000196.1:0-8356 GCA_032162865.1 Mycobacterium sp.
CGCGCCCGGCGCCGGTGACGGGCCCTACGGCAACGCCATGGCCTTTTTATGCAGTGAACGTGTTGTTCTAAAAGCACCTTACATACTAGTTTGAGAAGGATGGTGTTATCGGCCGGGATTCTGTGCGGTGTGAGCGAGGGCGACTGTGGATCTTGATCTGACTCCGGATCAGCAGCTGCTGCGGGACACGACCCGCAAGTTCCTGCACGCGACCGTCCCGTTGACCGCGGTGCGCGCGCTGGCCGAGAACGGAGCAGGCTTTGACCCCGGGTGGTGGCAGCGGGGTGCTGAACTCGGCTGGACTTCGCTGCTCGTCGACGAGCGGCGAGGCGGAGGGAGCATTTCGGGCGAGGGACTGCGTGACCTCGCGCTGGTCGCCGAGGAGATGGGCGCGATGGTGTCCCCAGGGCCCCTGATCGCGACGAACGTTGTCGCGCAAACCCTCTCACGCGACGCCTCCGACGAGCTCGCATCGCGCGTGCTGCCGAGCATGCTCTCAGGCGAGTCGATCGCTGCGTGGTGCGTAGCGGAACCGGGCCGCGATATCACCCCTGACGGGATGGCCCTGCAGGCGCGATGCGAGGGCGCCGAGTTCGTGCTGGACGGGGTTAAACGACCCGTGGACACCGGAGGACAGGCCGACTGGCTGCTGGTAACCGCCACCGGGTCCGACGGCCTGTCCCAGTTTCTCGTCCCGTCATCGGCGCCCGGTCTGCGGATCAAACCCCTGCGCGGTCTCGACCTGGTCCGCCAACACGTCGAAATCGGTTTCGAAGGCGTGCGGGTGCCGTCATCGGCGGTGGTGGGTGACCTCGGTGACGCCGCGGAGTCACTCGAGGCACAACTGCAGACCGTCCTGGTCCTGCAGTGCGCCGAGATCGTGGGCGCGACCGACCGGGTCTTCGACTTCACCGTGCAATACGCGTTCGACCGCTCGTCTTTCGGTCGCGCGCTGGCGTCCTATCAAGCCCTCAAGCACCGCTTCGCCGACATGAAGCTGTGGCTTGAATCCGCCCAGGCCATCACCGTCGACGCCACCCGGGCCGTCCAAGACGGCGCCCCCGACGCCGGCGAGGTCGTCCGGATCGCCAAGGCTTACGTAGCGGACCGCTGCCCCGAGCTGATCCAGGACTGCATCCAGATGCACGGCGGGATTGGGGTGACCTGGGACCACGACCTGCACCTGTATCTGCGTCGGGTCGTAGTCAATCGGCAGACCTACGGCGATCCAATGCACCAGCGCGACCGCGTTGCGATCCTTGCCGACCGATAGGGGACGACCATGACCGCGACGACGGCGCCACCCGGGGGACTGGCAGCAGAAGACCTCGGCACCTTCCACGCGCGAGCTAAAGAATGGGTGACCGCGAACCTGGAACCCCTCGACGGCGCCGACCCCTACCTGGGTCACGCCACGGACGACGCCGACCAAGTGGTGCGCGCCAAGGCGATTCAACGCAGGCTCTTCGACGCCGGGTTCGCCGGGCTGTGTTACCCGGTTGAGTACGGCGGGCGGGGGCTGCCTGCGGAATACCAGGACGCCTTCATCGATGTGAGCTACGGCTACGAGCTGCCGCGGCTGTTCAACACCCCCACCTTCACCATCATCTTGCCGACGATCTTGGACTTCGGTACCGAAGAGCAGAAGAAGCGGTACATCCCGGCTGCGCTCAAGGGTGAGGAACTGTGGGTCCAGTTTCTCTCCGAGCCGACCGGCGGTTCCGACTTGGCGGGAGCTCTGACGCGGGCTGACCGCCAGGGTGACGTCTTCGTTCTCAACGGATCGAAGATCTGGAGTACCTATGCGTGGAAGTCGGACTACGCGTTGTGTGTGGCCCGCACCAACTGGGACGTTCCCAAGCACAAGGGACTCAGCGTGCTCATCGTGAAGGTTCACCAACCGGGAATCACCATCACCCAGATCAAGCACGTCGACGGATCCGACGAGTTCTGTCAGGAGTTCTTCGACGATGTCGCTGTTCCCGCCGATCAGGTCCTCGGTCAGGTCGACGATGGATGGAGGGTCGCATCCCGGCTGCTACTGCACGAGCGAGAGGCGATGAGCGGATCTTCGGTGTATGCGATGGCCCCGCGCACCGCCGCGCACGAGAGCGACCAGGTCAGCGCCGCGGCACTGGCTCAAAACTCCGGCGGCGCGGCCGATCCCCGGGTGCGGCAGCTCATCGGGGAAGCGCGGGTGTTGACGCGTGTGCACGCCGCACTCGTCGGGCGCGTCGCCACTTCCATCCGCACCGGCCGTCTCCCGGCCGCGGCCGGATCGATCCCTCGGTTGTCCAACGGGATGATGCGCGTCCGGCTGGCCAGCATTGCGCTGGAGATCGCCGGCGACCGCGCGATCGCGTGGGACGACGGCGATCCGACTGGCGAGCTGGGGGTGGCCTACCTGGGCCGCCAAGGTCCCTGCATCGGCGGAGGCACCACCGAAATCACCCGCAACATCATCAGCGAACGCGTACTCGGGATGCCGCGTGAATACGCGGAGGACCTGGACCGCCCGTTCCGGGATGTGCGTACCAACGCGGCGATCCCCCGAAACCGATCATGAACACAGGAGCAATCATGGGCAAACTCGACTTTCCGGTATTCGACGCCGACAACCACCTGTACGAGACGCAGGACGCCTTCACCCGACACTTGCCCGCGAAGTACGAAGGACTGTTCAAGTACGTCCAGGTCAACGGGCGCACCAAGATCGCCGTCGACAACGTGATCAGCGACTACATCCCCAATCCCACCTTCGACGTCGTCGCCCGCCCCGGAGCGTTCGCCGAGTACTTCTCCGGCAACAATCCCGACGGTAAGTCGCTGCGGGAGTTGGCCGGCAAGCCGATGCGCACCGGCGAGGAGTACCGCACCGCCGTGCCGCGTCTGCGGTTGCTTGACGAACTGGGACTCGATGCGGCGCTGATGTTTCCGACGCTGGCCAGCCTGCTCGAGGTCCGCCTGGCCGACGACCCCGAGCTGACCTGCACGGTCATCCACGCGTTCAACCAATGGCTCTACGACGAATGGACGTTCAACTACCGGGAGAGGATCTTCGCCACCCCGATCGTGAACCCGTCCATCCCCGAACGCGGGGTGGCCGAGCTGGACTGGCTGCTCGAGCGCGGCGCGAAAGTCGTGTTGATGCGGCCCGCTCCGGTCGCCGGTTACCGCGGCACCCGGTCCCCGTTCCTGCCGGAACTCGATCCGTTCTGGGCCCGAGTGGCCGAATCCGGTGTGCTGGTCACCCTGCACGCGTCGGACTCCGGCTATCAGCGGTACATCAACGATTGGGAGGGCACCAACCGGGAAACGTTGGCGTTCAAGCCCAACCCCTTCTATGACGCCGTATCGCCTGGGCGGGCCATCAATGACACCGTTACCGCGGCTATCTGCCATGGCATGCTCAGCCGCTTCCCGGCCGTCAAGCTCGCGAGTGTGGAAAACGGTGGCAGCTGGGCGATCTCGTGCCTCAAGGCTATGGAGAAGACCTACCAGAAGATGCCCCGCGAATTCGCTGAACACCCCCGCGAGGTATTCCTGCGCAACCTGTTCATCAATCCGTTCTGGGAAGACTCCATCGAGGATCTGGTGAACCTCATGTCACCCGAGCACATCTTGTTCGGCTCTGACTATCCCCACCCGGAGGGGATGGCCGACCCGCTGCACTGGGCGAAAGAGATGGGCGACCTTTTTCCAGCGGAAGATGTGCGGAAAATGATGGGTGGCAATATGTTTGATCTTCTCGAGTTGACCCATCCAAGCAGCTGACCCGCCGCCGCCGAAGCCGATCGCAAGGATCGGCGACGGCCAGCCCGCCCCAGCACACCCCGATACGTCGCATGCTCGGCCGGGGCTTCACACCGCCCCCTGAGTGGTCTATCACTCGGGCCTGATGTTGGGGGCCGGCGTGTCGTAGCCGGGTTGATGAAGGCCATTGCGGGCTGGCTGATCCCAGGCTGGCGAGTCGGGCACGGCTGCCCGCCCCAACTCGGCGTTGCGGGTCGTCATGACCACCTTGATCGCATCGTCGATGTGTTCGCGGGCATAGCGCAACGCCGTGGGCAATTCGTGCAGGCCGAATGTGTGGGTGTGGATCTTTGTGGCATCGAAGCGTTTCTGCGACATGAGTGCCTCGGCGCGGTGCGTGGCGCTTTTGCCCTCGCCGCGGATGCCGTAGAGGTAGATATTGTTGCGCACGAGTTGGGCGATGTCGATCGACGCCGGCGCGTGTGGGAAGGCGGCGAGGCAGATGCGCCCGCCGCGGTTAAGCATGCGCGCGGCCTGGTTCACGGCGTCGGGTGCGCCGGAGCACTCCAGTACGTAATCCATTCCCGTGCCATCAGTGATACGACGCACCGCTTCCACAGGATCTTCGTTGCACACGTTGATGATGTGATCTGCGCCCAACGCCCGGCCGATCTGAAGGCGGTTGTCGCGTGTCCCGGTCAGGACCACTGGCGATGCACCCAGCGTCTTGGCCACAGCGACGCCGAGCAATCCGATCGGTCCCGGCCCCAATACGGCGACACCTTCTCCGGCCACCAGCCCGCCGAGTTCGGTCAGCCCGTACATCGCGGTGCCTGCGGTTACCACCAGCGTTGCCTCCGCATCCGACATGGTGTCGGGGACCGGTATCAGGGTGTTGATGTTGTTGACGGCGTATTCGGCGAATCCACCGTCGGTGGTGAATCCATTGGCGCGATGGCCCTTATCAATGTCGCCGTAGTTTAGGCAGGCGGTGTACATGCCTTGGCGGCAGCGTTTGCACTGTCCGCAGCCGGCATGGACCTCCACGGTGACACGCTGGCCGATGCGGTACTCGTCCACGCCCGGGCCGAGTGCCACCACGGTGCCCATGTATTCGTGACCCGGGGTAAACATCTTGTTGAACGGTTCGCCGCCGCTGATCATCGCCGGGGCGCCGTGCTGGATGATCTCCACGTCCGTCGCGCAGATGGCTACGGCATCGATGCGCACCAGCACTTCGGCGCGTCCCGGCATCGGGATCGGCTTGTCCACCACGCTGAGCTGGCCCGGATCGCCCAGCACCCAGGCCCGCATGTGCTCGGGCAGAGGTGGCAGCTCGATCTCGGTGTGGCCCGGTCGGCTCACGCTGAGCGCCAACCGTATTCGACCAGGGCGGTGACGTCGTGCGTCTCCCATCCGTCCTGGGTCATCTGCCGGTAGGCGTCGCGCGCGGCTTCGGTGACCGGCAGGTGTGCGCCGCCGTTCACAAGGTCCAAAAAGAGCGTCACATCCTTGACGGCCTGCACGCTGCTGAACCAACCGGCGTGATCAGGGTCGAAAAAGACGTCGATGCGGTTGCGCAGACCTGCCGGCATCATCGGCGACTCGCGCAAGGTGGTCGCCAAAGTCTTGTCGTCGATACCCGCGGCCCGGCCCGCTCGGATGGTCTCGGCGATCACCGCCAGCTGCACCTGCAGCATCTGGTTGTGCAACAGCTTGATGATTGCTGCGGTCTGCGGGCTCTCCCCGACTTCGAGCGCCCCGGCGAACACCATCCACAGCCGCAGCAGCGTGTCACGGGCTGAGGCCGGGCCGCCGACGATGAAGGTGGCCGCACCCGAGCGGAGGGCTTGCGGCGCCGCGACGATCTGCGCGTTGACGAACCGCGCACCGTAGGTGTGCGCAAGCGCGGTGATGACCCCGGGAGCGACCGTGCCGGTGTTGACGACCAAGGTGTGGGCCCAGGCCGAGCGCGCCTGACCGTGTGGAGCTGCCACGTCGAGGGTGCTCTGGTCATCAGCCAAACACAGGAACACGGCATCGCACTGGTCGCCCACGTCATCGGCGGAGCCCATGACCCGGGCTCCTCGCTCGTGCAACGCGCTAGCCCGACCTGGGGTCCGGTTCCACACGCTGACTTGGTGGCCCTTTTCGAGCAACCGCTCGGCCCGCGCGTGGCCCATCCTGCCCAGCCCGATCACCGCTATCCTCATGCGCTGCTTCCTTGCTTGTGCCCCAGCGATGGGTTCGCCTCACCGTGGCTCGGGTGGGGCTCGTAGCCGATCTCGTCGATCGCACCGACACCGGAGAAGAAGTGCAGGGTTTGGCTGTCGACGATGCTGACGTTGCTGATTTCGTGCCAGTTCCCGCGCGGGATGACCAGGACTTGTCCGGGCGACACCTCGATGGGGGATCCCGACCCGCCGCGGAACTGCACAGCACCGCTCAAGGGGATGATGACCATGTCGGCGTGCGGGTGCCGGTGCATGTGGTGGACGAAACCGGGCGGGAATGTCAGGTGGTCCAGAACCACACCGTCGGTGCCCGTGAGCGCCCTGCTGAGCAGATGGCGGTTCAGCTGATGGCCGGTGATGTCCCACCTGGTGAACACCTCCTGCTCGGTCTCACCGATATCGAGCAGCTTCACTTCCGACATAGCTACCTACCTCCTATCTCATCCGCACCTTCATGCCGGCAGGCACGCGTGCGATGCGTCGGCCCGCAAACCGGCTTACTGCCAGCGTCGCGCCACAACTTGCAGTCGTTAAGCAGCTTCCTCGATAAGAGTTGTCGGTGAGCACATCCGTGTCCTCGCAGCTGGCGCCTATCGATACCCCCTGCCAGCCGGAAACCTTCGTACCGCCAGTCAGGGTCCGGCGCTAAATGGGTGACCCTGTTGTCCTAGTGCAGGTTTGTATATTATCGAATTTGGTTGCCGCGCTTACTGTTTCGCGTATCTGAGGCCACGGGCCCCGCTGCCGTCCTCAGCGCCCTGGCCGCAGTGCCGGTTTTGCCGAGCGTATGTTGTTGCGGCTAGTGCCAATCTGCTTGGTCATCGCCGCCCGGCTACTGGTGCGTCAACCGAGCCAATGAAGTCAGACTTGCCGCCATGAAGGCTTTGTCGCGTCGACCAACTGTATGTCAACGGGGCCGAGGCCGAAGATAGCGATCACGGCCGGATCGCGTTGACCTTGGGGCACGCCATCGTAATGTGGACTACGGGCAGTGCGTTTTACATATCCGCGTGGTCCAACAGGGACTGCATCGTCCGGCAAGAAGTCGGTTCCGCTGTTGACCCACCAGGTGCCGGAAACAACCACGCAGATTCGGTCAGTTACATATGTATGAGGTGCACTGAACCAGCCAGGATTCCATTTCATCATCACGAGGTATGGGCCGGTTTTATTGAAATCACCGTAAAGCATAGCCATTTCGCCGCTCCCCGGTGGCAAGTTACCCCACGGCTCGAATGCGATCTCGTCGTCCGGTAGTACGAATGTTTGACCTGGATCTGGAGGAGCGGCGTGGGCGATGCCCACAGAGCCGATATCCCCTCCGCTGCCCGTCGTGTCACTGCCGGCCATCGCTGCGAGTAGCAACGGCGCAGCAAGTAATGTGCGTCTGTCCATCTCTATGTGGCCCATAGACACCTTCCGTTACGTGGGCATCGCAGCTCCGCCAAAACGGGCCAGACCGTACGTAGCACGCCCCAGACTCAATCATGAATGATCTGGCAGGCTACCAACTTCCAGGCCCGCCAGCTCGGAGCGGCCGTCGAACACCACCCGGCCGAACTCGCGCACGACACAGTGGAGTCGACCAGCCAGGTGTTCGACTGCAGCGCCGACGTTGCGCCGTTCGGCGAGGAGTGGCACGGGAAGGGCGTGCGGCGTCAGCCCGGTGGCGTCGCCATCCAGATCGATCTGATAACGCGGTGACCTGGCCCGAACGGTCCACCGTCCCTCGCTCAACTGGGACCGGATAAGGGCCGGCGGGGCGATCCGGATCACCCGGTCGCCGAGCCGTGCGACCACCAGCCCAGCCTCCTGGCGGATGGGGCCAAGGTTCAGCAGGCCGCCGGTGAACGCGACCGACACGTCGGCGCCGCCGAAGTCGTGTGCTTGACCCCACCACCAGCGTTCAGGAAAGCCCGGGCCCCAGTTCTTTTCGGCATAGAGGGTGGCTGCGTTGAATGACCACTGCGCGCCGCCGAACCCGACCGTGCCGGTTGTTGTGCCGCCCAGCCGGTGGGGATGCCAGTACTGGGTCAGGAACGGGATCGCCGAGAGCAGACCGCCGCCACCGAAAGCCTTGGGCCACACGTACTGGTGGGCGAATCGCAGGTCCAGGTGTACGTCATCGAGATCGATCTGGAGCCGGTCGACCGACGCTACGACGGCTGCTTCCGGAGTAGTCCCAGCACTGAGCGCGAAGTGGGACCGTTCGGCTCGGGCGGCGTCGAGCGCCGCGGTCCGCAAAAATCCGCCGGGATGCGCGCCGACCGCCACCGTGGCCCAGTCCCCATCGGGATGCTGATTCACGCTACACAGACCCACCACGACACGACCGGAGGTGGAATCGGTGACGCGCCAGAACCAGCCCT
>JAVROG010000197.1:0-17787 GCA_032162865.1 Mycobacterium sp.
GGCGGCGAGGTGCGCTGGGGCGTGGCGGGCCGGATGGCAGTCGCGTGGCTGGTCACGCTGCCGCTGGCCGGGCTGGTCGGAGCACTCACCTACTGGATAGTGCACCTCATCGGCGGGTACCCGGGCGCGATCGTCGGCTTCAGCCTGCTGCTCGCAGTCTCCGGTGCCATCTACCGCCAGTCGCGCAAGGTCAAGGTCGACCACAGCAACGTCAACGACGAGTGGGAAGGCAGCGTCACCGCCGGACTCGACAGTTCCGGCCAACAGCCGCCGGATGATCAGGACCCTAAGCTCTCCGATGGCCAGATACCAGCAAGGAACGTCACATGAACGCTTGGTTCAACTACGAGGCCACCCTCAAAATCCTGTTCTTCAGCCTGCTCGCGGGCGCGGCGCTGCCCGGCCTGTTCGCCGTCGGCATCCGCATGCAAGCCATCGGCAGCGGAACCGTCAGCGCCGACGGTGCGACCGGGAAACAGCGTCCGGTCCTGACGGCACTCGGCTGGGCGATCTATGCGTTGGTTTTCGGCATTGTCATCATCGGCGTCCTCTACATCGCACGGGACTTCATTGCCCATCACACGCACTATCCGTTCCTGGGAGCCAAGCCGTAACGTCGCGACGCTAGTCAACAAAGGTTTTCCGAGCCGGTCCGCCGGGTAAGTTGATGGCACAATGAACCGTTTCCTCAGTTCGATCGTCTCGTGGCTGCGCGCGGGATATCCGGAAGGCATTCCGCCGATGGATTCCTTCGCCGTGCTCGCGTTGCTGGCGCGCCGCCTGACGAACGACGAAATCATGGCAATCGCCAATGAGCTGCAGCGGCGTAACGAGCTGAACATCGACAACATCGACATCGGTGTCGCGATCACGCAGCTCACCGATGATCTGCCGACGCCTGATGACGTCGAGCGCGTCCGGGCGCATTTGGCCACCAAGGGCTGGCCACTCGACGACGCGCGCGACGGAGACCACGCATAGCTGTCCTGCGGGCGCTGCGCGTCCCACCGGGTTCGGCGACCCAACTGCTGCTGCCCGCCCTGGAACGCGTGCTGAACGGCAGCGATCCGGCGTTCGTCGCGGTGCCGGCCCACCACGATGACGAATTCACCCTGGCGTTGCGAGTCGGCGAAGAGATCGACGACGACATTGCCCTGGTGGTGACGACCTCGGGAACCACCGGTGCGCCCAAGGGCGCGTTGCTGACTGCAGAGGCGCTGACCGCCAGCGCTTCGGCCACCTATCAACGCCTCGGTGGTCAGGGGCGCTGGCTACTTGCCGTGCCGCCGTATCACATCGCCGGATTGCAGGTATTGGTCCGCAGTGTGCTCGCGGGTTCGGCACCCGTCGAACTGGATGTGTCGGCCGGATTCGATATCAGCCAATTACCCAGTGCAGTAAACAGTTTGGGCTCTGGCCGGCGATACACGTCGCTGGTAGCCGCACAATTGGCCAAGGCGCTGACCGACCCCGGCGCCGCGGCAGCACTCGCCGAATTGGACGCCATCCTGCTGGGTGGCGGCCCCGCGCCGCGACCGGTGCTCGATGCCGCCGCCGCTGCCGGCCTCACGGTGGTACGCACCTACGGGATGAGCGAGACCGCCGGCGGCTGCGTCTACGACGGCGTTGCGCTCGACGGGGTGGGACTGCGGATCCTCGCCGACGGCCGCATCGCGCTGGGCGGGGTGACCCTGGCTAAGGGTTATCGCAACCCGGTCGATCCCGACCCGTTTGCCGAACCGGGCTGGTTTCTCACCGACGACCTCGGCGCCATTGATGATTCCGGCGTGCTGAGCGTCCTGGGTCGCGTCGACGACGCGATCAGCACGGGCGGATTGACCGTACTGCCGGGGCCGGTAGAGGCCGCGTTGGGCACCCATCCCGCGGTATGCGATTGCGCGGTATTCGGAGTCACCGACAACCGGCTGGGCCAGCGGGTGGTTGCCGCGGTCGTCGTGGGCATCGGATCCGCGGCGCCGACGCTCGACGAACTGCGACACCATGTCGCGCGCACCCTGGACATCACCGCTGCGCCGCGCGAGCTGCACGTCATCGAGGAACTACCGCGCCGCGGCATCGGCAAGGTCGACCGCAGGGCGTTGGTGCGCCGGTTCGCCGGGCCCGTTCAATAGGGTGGTCCTTCGTGAGGATCGCGCGCCGGGAAGCATTCGCGGTCGCGGCCGCTGCTGCCCTGGTGACGGCCGCGTTCGTGCTGCCGCGAATGAACTGGGGAATCAATCCGCGCAGCGATATCGGCCTGGAGCGGTTCGCCCACGGGACCGGTGCCGCGCCGATCTTCGGCTACTGGGACGCCCACGTCAGCTGGGGCACCGCAGCCGCGATTGCGCTTGCGTTAGCCGCTGTGTTGTGGGGTCCGATTGTGGCACAACGGCTTTCGTGGCGGCTGCTGACGTTGGGGACTTGGGCCACGGCGTGCGCGTGGGCGTTCTCGTTGGCGATGATCGACGGCTGGAGACACGGTTTCGCAGAGAGGTTGACCACCAGGGACGAATACCTGCATGAGGTGCCCGGCATCACCGACATCGCCGCGACGCTGCGCACGTTCTCCAGCCGGATCGTCGACTTCGCGCCGCACTCCTGGACTACCCACACTTCCGGGCATCCGCCGGGTGCACTGCTGACATTTGTCTGGCTCGACCGACTCGGCCTGCACGGCGGCGCCTGGGCCGGCCTGCTGTGCCTGCTGGCAGGCTCCAGCGCGGCGGCCGCGGTGATCGTCGCGGTGCGCGCGCTGGCTGACGAAGCCACGGCACGGCGGGCGGCCCCGTTCGTCGCCCTGGCGCCGACGGCGATCTGGGTCGCCGTATCGGCCGATGGCTACTTCGCGGGCGTGGCGGCATGGGGTATCGCGCTACTGGCGTTGGCGGTGCACGGCACA
This sequence comes from Mycobacterium sp., assembly GCA_032162865.1. GTDB lineage: Bacteria > Actinomycetota > Actinomycetes > Mycobacteriales > Mycobacteriaceae > Mycobacterium. The sequence continues at coordinate 2,900 of JAVROG010000197.1, forward strand.
GCCCGGTATCCGGCGCTGGTGGGGGCCGCGGCCGGACTGGTGCTCGGCTGGGGAATCTTGTTGAGCTACGGCCTGGCGCTGATGGGGTTGCCGGCACTGGCGGTGCTCATCTCGGCGGCGGATTGGCGGCCGGCTTTGCGGGCGCTCGGACCCGCGGTGTTGTCCGCGGTTGCAGTGGCGGTGACGTTTGCGGTGTCCGGATTTTATTGGTTCGATGGTTATAACCTTGTGCAGCAACGTTATTGGCAGGGGGTCGCGAAGGACCGGCCCTTTCAGTACTGGAGCTGGGCCAACCTCGCGGACGTGGTCTGCTCCATCGGACTGGGCAGCGTCGCCGGCGTCAGTCGCGCATTCGACAAGGCCGCGATACGGCGGCGGTCCGGCTTCCAGCTGCTGATGCTGGCGGCGCTGGCCGCGATCGTGTGCGCGGACCTGAGCATGCTGAGCAAGGCCGAGACCGAGCGGATCTGGCTACCCTTCACCATCTGGTTGACCGCGGCGCCGGCGCTGCTTCCGGTGCGGTCGCACCGGGCGTGGTTGGCCGTCAATGCCGCCGGAGCGTTGGCGCTCAACAGCTTCATCTTCACGAACTGGTAGGGGCTCAGAGTCCGGCGGCGAGGGTGATTCGGGCGAAGCGGCTGTGCGGACTGCAGGCTTCGCGCACCGCAGGGACATCGTCGACGACGTCGAAGTCGGCCAGCTGCCGCACCAACTTTACGTCAATACCGTTGTCGTGCAACGCTTTCAAGGTAAGTTCACCCGTGTCTGGTTGCGACATCGCGACGTCGCGCAACCGCTCGGCGGCGGCCGGAGTCTGCAGACCAAGGATCCACCAACCGCCATCGCGCGCCAACCCGAGCACGGCGGTCGCCTCGAGCAACTGCCGTGCACAGTCGGCCAACAACTCCGCGGTCACCTGCGGGGTGTCCATCCCGATCTGCAGCACCGGATTGTTCGGCAACCGTTGGCCCGCATCGGAGTGCGCGTTGGCCAGCCGGTCGGCAAAGTCCTCGCCGCGCTGCTCGATCACGGTGAACGACGCGAGTCGTTCCCGCAGCTCGGCGACGCCGGCCGCTTCATTCAGATCGCCGGTGAGAGCCACCACCCGCGCGGCCACCGGCGCCGCGGCCACCGCATCCAGCGTGTCGAGGAGGGCGGCAGCGGCAATGTTTGCGGCGAGGTCATCACCGACCGTCGCCGCCAGGCGGGTCTTCGCACGGCCGGGCTCGGGCGCCTTGGCCACCACCAGCAGGGTCACCGGCAGTGTCACGAGATCACCTTCCAGAAGTCCACAATTGCGGTGACACTGCCCCGCAGCGAGCCACTCACCTTCGATTTGCCGCCCGTGCGCGGGCCATAGCTGATATCGAGTTCGACGACGTGCCAGCCGGCGGCCGCGGCACGGACGAGCAGTTCCAGCGGATACCCGGACCGTCGGTCGGCGACCCCCAGATCCAGCAGCGCCTCCCGTCGGGCCACCCGCATGGGTGCGATGTCGTGGACCGGCAGGCCGTGTCGGGTTCGCAGCCGCCAACTCATCACCACGGTGCCCACCCGGGCGACCCAGGGCCAGTGCAGCCCGGGCACCGGGCGGCGCCGGCCGGTGACCATGTCGGCGCCCCGTTCCAATTCGGCGACCAGCCTGGGCAGCTCCCCGGCATCCATCGAGCCGTCGGCGTCGATGACCGCCACGACGGGCGTCGTCGCTGCCACTACGCCCGCGTGCACCGCTGCGCCGTACCCGGGCCGCGGCTCAGCGACCACCCTGGCGCCGTGGCGGGCGGCAACCGCGGCGGTGCCATCGGTGCTGTTGTTGTCCACCACGAGCGCCTGATAGCCCGCCGGGATGGCGGCCAGCACGGCCGGCAGCGACTCCTCTTCGTTCAGGCAGGGCAGCACGACCGTTACGGCATCACCAGGCATGCCATCCGACCCTAGAGGGTGGGGCCTGCGGTCAGTTGACGCCGCCGGAGCCGCCACCGGAGCGCGGCGGCTTGGGGGCCGGGGCCGGAGCCTGCGTCGGGACCGGAACCGGCTTGGGGGCCGGGGCTTGGGTCGGCACCGGCTTGGGGGCTGGGGCCTGCGTCGGCACCGGGGCCTGCGTCGGCACCGGCTTGGGGGCCTGGGTCGGTACCGGGGCCTGCTGCGTCGGCGCCGGAGCCGCGGTCGTCGGTACCGGAGCGGCGGTCGTTTGTACCGGAGCGGCCGTGGTGGCCCTCGGGGCCACCGTTGTCGTGGGCTGCGGGGCCGTTGTCGTGGGCTGCGGGGCCGTCGTCGTGGGCTTTGGGGCCGTCGTTGTGGGCGGCAGGGTCGTCGTCGTGGGCGGCAAGGTCGTCGTCGTGGGCGGCGGATACGACGTGGTGGTGGTGGGATGCGGGTACGACGTCGTGGTGGTGGGCTGCGGGTAGGTCGTCGGCGTCGGGTACGGGTATGGGTTGTACCAGGGTGGATACGGCATGCCCGGCACCCAGCCCGGGTACGGCGGGACAATGGGTATGGGCGCGGGCACCACCGGCACCTGCGCGGGCGCTGCGGGGACTGGGGCCGGCGCTGCCGGCGCTGCGGGCGCCTGCGGGATGTTCTGGACAGCTGGGATGGAACCGCCCTGGAACCCTTGGGTGGGCAATTCAGGCGGCGGCGGCGGCACTGGAGCCTGCTGCTCCGTCGGCAACAGCGGCATGAACTTGCCCGGCTGAGCGTTCTGGTGGCCTGAAACCGGCAGTGAGGACGCGGTCGGGCGGACGGTGACCGCAACCGCGACGGCCAACGAAGCAAACCCGAGCACAGCAAACCCGATCACAGCGTTGCTGATCAGCAGCCGCCTCAGCTGTGGCCGGCCCTCGGTTCCGGCGGGGTCGTCCTCGTCGAACTCGTCCTCGAACTCGTCGTCGTGGAAATCGTTGCCGTAGTCGTCGAACCCGTCTGTGTCGACCGGAAGGATGTCGTACTCGCTGGCCTGCGAATACGCCAGTTGGTCGTCGCCGGCGCCGGGTTGCCCGGCATCGTGGGATGAGGCAAACGCATTCTGGTGGTCCCCTGGCACGTGCTGAGCCATCGTCGCGTCCGGGGACGACGCCGGGGCCGCCATCGTCGCGTCAGGCGACGGGATTTGAGCCGCCATCGTCGCGTCGGGAGAAGGGATTTGAGCCGCCATCGTCGCGTCCGGAGACGCGGTCGGACCGCCCATGTTCCCGTGGTGGTGCAACGAATGGAAATGGGCTCCACCGTCCGGAGAGGATGTCGGGGCACCCATGCCGCCGCCCTGCGACGACGCAACTCCACCGTCCGGGGACGACGTCGGCGGGGTCCCCATGCCCCCTTGATGGAGCGATTGGAACTGCGCTCCACCATCAGGAGACGACGTCGGCCCGCCCATGCCGCCGCCCTGCGACGACGCCACTCCACCATCCGGAGACGACGTCGGCGGGGCGCCCATGCCCCCGTCGTGCAGCGAATGGAACGACGCTCCACCATCAGGAGACGACGTCGGCCCGCCCATGCCGCCGCCCTGCGACGATAAAACTCCACCATCCGGAGACGACGACGGGGGGGCGCCCATGCCGCCGCCCTGCGACGACAAAACTCCACCATCCGGAGACGACGACGGCGGCGCACCCATGCCCCCGCCCTGCGCCGAGGCAAGCCCACCGTCTGGAGAAGACGTCGGCGCACTCATTCCGCCGCCCTGGGACGACACGAACGGTGCCGCAGCTCCGCCCTGGGGCGACACGATCGGGGCTGCCATCGTGGCGTCGGCAGGTATCGCGGGGGCCACCGTCGTCGCATCGGCGGCCGCGCCGCGGGCTAGCGCAAAATCGGAGTCGCTGGGAACCTGCACGCTCATAGTGGAAGCGGACTGCAGCTGGTTGGCGAACATCGCCGTGTTTTCGGACGACGTGCCCACCACGAGGACATCGTTCGGAGTGCCTGCGTGGCCGGGAACCTGTGCCATCAACGTGTCGAATGTGGCGCCGGCGTCGCCCTCGACAGGCGTGGCGGCCATCACCGTCGGAGGGGCATCCGGATCACCCGAGACCGCCAGACTTGCCATTTCACTGCCGACTAAGAGCACCGCCGCGCCGGCACGTCCCGGTCCCAGCAATGCGGTTGCCGCCTGCGACTCGGATACCACCTGGACGTTCGGCATGCGGGCGTAGTCCAGCGCCTGCTTCAGCTGGTCGGCACGGTAGCGGTCAGACCAGCACAGCCGAGTGGCGACCAACCGGTGGCCTTCATCGGCCAACAACCGACTCGTGCCGACAATGGTCTCGCTCAATTCCGCGACGGGATTACCCGCCAGATCGACCGTAGATTGATCGATCACCGCGTCACCGTGGGCGGCCGCCTCAACTAGAGCCAGGCGCGCGACCCGGCCAGTGACGGCCACCCCCAACACGACATCCATCCGGCTCTCCTTCGGCTGGCTACCCCGCAACCGGCAATATCCCGGCATCATTACACTGCGTACCGTCGGCAATATTCGTCAATTCGGGCGACAAGGTTCCCCTATGAGCGCAGCGTAACCGGATTCCCAACCAGCGGGGACGGTCACCGAGGATCCAGTGCACGTTCATAACCTGCTCACAGCCAAGGCCGGGTCGTCCGAATGGAGAATATGTTCGCAATCGACCAACGCAGTGGGCCCGGCAGGGGGTTCCCATGCGGCAAAATTGTACCTGCACCAGCGGTAACCGACCTCAATCCCTGGGGGGCATCGTGAGCCTTAGCAGCGACGACACGCCGACCGGCCCCATCGTGGGTGTGCGCCAGCGGCCGCCCGTCCCACCCGGCGCCGATCCCAGATCGCACTCGTCGAGCACGCAGCCGCTTGGACCGTTGACGCGACGTCGCAACATCATTCGCGATCTGGCCGCCGTCGTATTGCTCATCCTGGCCCCGCTGTTCCCGTGGAATCTCTATTTCGGCTTCCTTGTCCCGCACAGCAACGTGCTGCTGTGGGGAGTCCTCGGGCTGGTGACCCTGCTGTCGCTGGTGTCGCTTGCGGTGTCACGCGCGCTTGACCCCGCGCGCAGCGGCGGGCTTCGCCTGATCCTCAACGTCCCCTACCTTTTGCTGGTCGGAGCCTTCATCGGATACGACGTGTTCGAATCGATCCGGTCGGGTGGCACTGTCAACGTGCCGGGTGGCGTCGGGCCGGGCGGGTGGCTGGGTGTCGCCGGCGCACTGCTGGCGGCGCAACCGTTGCTCACCAGTCCAACCACGGACGATGCCGGCTACCACCGGTGGCTGCGCGGCGCCCGGATCGTCGGCTACGCATCGATGTTCTTGGCGTCCCTGACCGCTGGTTTCAACCTGTGCTGGCGGGTGCGCTACGCCCTGCCGAATTCCGATAACCCGGAGGCTTTCGGCACCCGTAACACCTCGGTGATCCTCACCGCAGTGGTGTACGGGGTGGTGGCGCTGACGGCGGTCCTGGTCGCATCTCGCTGGATCCTGCGCAACACGCCGGCGTCCCGGTTCGCGACCCTGTGGCTCGGCTTCTCGACGCTGGTTGCCGGAATGCTGGTGTGGATCCTTCCCGTCGGCCGTGAGATCGACGCGTTCCACGGCATCGCGCAGAACACGTCGACGGCGGGGGTCGGCTACGAGGGTTATCTGGCGTGGGCGGCGGCCGCGGCGTTGTTCGTGCCGGTGACGTTGTTCAGTTCACCCGAAATCCGAGCGGACCGCGAAGTTTGGCGTGGCGCGATCCGAAAAGCTCTGCTGCTGATCATCGTCTGGTGCGTGGGTTCGGTGCTGATGAGGCTGACCGACCTCGCCGTCGCGGTGATGTTGAATTACCCGTCGTTCCCCTACGACTCGATCACGCTGGCGGCATTCGATGCGGCCACCGCGGGCCTCGCGCTGTGGCTTCGCGTCAGCCTGACCAGCGGCGCATTGCGGTCGCGACTGATCACCGCACTCAGCGCGTTCGTCATCACCCTCACCCTTTCTCGCGTGTTCCTCGGCGTGGTCCTGGCCCCGCGCTTTGAGCCTGCACCGGGCGCGACAGTGAACCCGGTCTTCGGGAACAATCTCGCCCAGCAGATCAGCAGCACGTTCGATGTGGCGCTGTGCGGACTTGCCCTGTGCATCTTCGGGGCGGTCATCATCGGGGGACGCATGCGCAAACCCCGGCGACGGGTACGACGGCAGCGTCCGCCGCAGGGCCCCGCCGCCGCCGGGCAGCCCAATCAGGCTTCCAATCAGGCAAGGCCCCAGGTGCCCATCCCCACCCGCCCCGGTGGGCCGCCGCCGCCCTCGGAGGCCAGCACGACCCAGTTCGGGGCCGCCCATCGCCACCAGCACGATGCACCCACCTCAGTGCTGTCCCTGCCGACCGGGTCACCGCGGATCTTCCGGTCGAGCGAAACCACCGGCCCCGTGCGCCCGCCGATCTACCGACCGCCGCCCAATCAACTTCCCTGACGGGCTACCGCAACGACGCGAACGCGAATTCGCGCAATCCGTCGCTCGGCGAGACGGCCGCCCGGAAATTCAGCACCTCGGCCGCTCGAGCAGGGTCGGCCACGATGTGACGGACATCGCCGCTGCGGTATCTCCCGGTGACGACCGGGGACAGCTCAGCGCCCCGCGCTTCGCACAGCGCGGTGGCCACCTCGAGGATCGAGATGGGCTGTCCCGAGCAGACATTGGCAGTGGTGAAGCCCGGACGGTCCGTCGTTGCCGCGGCGAGGTTCGCGGCAGCGATATCGTCGACGTGGACGAAGTCACGCATCTGGCCGCCGTCTTCGTAAACCGGTGGCGATTCACCTTTTTCCAGCGCTGAACGGAAGATGGCGGCCACCCCGGAGTACGGGGTGTCCCGCGGCATGCCGGGGCCGTACACATTGTGGTAGCGCAGGGCGACCACCGAACCGCCCGTGGCCTCCGACCACGCCAGCGCGTAGTGCTCCTGCGCGGTCTTGCTCGCCGCATACAGGCTGCGCGGCCGCAGCGCGGCGTCCTCATCGACCAGCTGCCAGCTGACCGGTTCCCCGCACCGGGGGCAGCGGTGCTCGAAGATCCCGGCATCCAGATCACTGCGGCGTCGCGGCAGCGGCTCGACCAACCCGTGCTCCGCGCAACGGTAACGACCCTGTCCGTAGACCACCATCGACGATGCCAGCACCAGACGCGACACTCCGGCGGCGAACATCTGTGCCAGCAACACGGTGGTGCCGAAATCGTTGTGGCCGCCGTACTCGGGGGCGTCGGCGGCGTCAACGCCGGCCCCCACCATCGCGGCCTGGTGACAGACCAGATCCACACCCGACAACAGCGGGGCAAGCGCGTCGGCGTCGCGGACATCGACGCGATGACACCCCTGCGGCAGTTCCGGGTTCGGGCCGTGCGCGGCGGGCAGCAAGACATCGACGCCGAGGACCTCATGGCCGGCGGCCCGCAGCGCCGCGTCCACCCGCGACCCGATGAATCCCGCCGCCCCCGTCAACAGCACTCTCATGGCAGCTCGAACGGCAACGGAACTCCGGCATGCTGCAGGCAGTGGGTGCAGGTGCGCTCGCCGGCGACACGGCCGATCGCGGTCTGCACGAGTCGTTTCAGCATCTCTATGTTTTCTCCGAACTCAGCAAATATCTCCGCGGCCTTCACGCCTTCACCGACGGCGACACCGGCATCCACATCAGTCACCAAAGCGATTGCTGTATAACATAATTCGAGCTCCCGAGCTAATATTGCCTCTGGGTAACCGGTCATGTTGACCAAACTGAACCCGGCTGCGGCGAACCACTGGCTTTCCGCGCGGGTGGAAAACCGGGGACCCTGGATCACCACCATGGTGCCGCCGTCAGCCACGTGGGGCAGGCCGGTGACCGCAGACCGCAGCGTCGGGCAATACGGATCGGCGAAAGCGGTGTGCACCCCGCCGGTGTCGAAGTAGGTGTCAGCCCGACCGCTGGTGCGGTCGACCAGCTGGTCGGGCACCACCACCGTCCCCGGGCCCAGACCGGGGTCGAGACTGCCGACCGCACACGGTGCGAACACCCGCCGCACTCCCAGGGCACGCAGCGCCCACATATTGGCCCGGTACGGGACGGTGTGCGGGGCGTACTGATGCTTGGCGCCGTGCCGGGGCAGAAAAGCGACTTCATGCTCGCCGACGGTGCCGATCGTGATGGGGTCGCTGGGTTCGCCCCACGGGGTCTGGGGATAAACGGTGCGGGTATCGGTTCCGAGAAATGTGTAGAAGCCGCTGCCACCGATGACTCCGAGCATCCGCCCATTGTTATGCATAGGGCAGGATGCCCTGGTGGCCAGTTTTGCGCAGTGGATCTCCGGCGCGCGCCCGCGGACACTGCCGAATGCGGTCGCACCGGTCGTGGCCGGCACTGGCGCCGCGGCCTGGTTGCACTCCGCCAGCTGGTGGAAAGCGCTGCTGGCGCTCGCTGTCGCGATCCCGTTCGTCGTCGGGGTGAACTACGCCAACGACTACTCCGACGGCATCCGCGGTACCGATGACGAGCGGGCCGGCCCGGTGCGGCTGGTGGGTGCGCGGCTGGCCACCCCACGGGCCGTGCTGACCGCGGCGCTGGTGAGCCTGTCCGTCGGCTGCGTGGCGGGGCTGGCGCTGGCGCTGGTCAGCGCGCCCTGGCTGATCGCGGTGGGCATCGCCAGCGTGGCCGGGGCCTGGCTTTACACCGGCGGGTCCAAGCCCTACGGCTACTCGGGTCTAGGCGAGGTCGCGGTCTTCGTGTTCTTCGGCCTGACCGCCGTCCTCGGCACGCAGTACACGCAGGCCCTGCGGGTCGACTGGGTGGGTCTGGCGCTGGCGGTGGCGATCGGAGCGCTGTCGTCATCGGTGCTGGTCGCCAACAATCTGAGGGACATACCCACTGACGAGCAATCGGGCAAGATTACCCTGGCGGTCCGCCTGGGCGACAGCCGCACCCGGGTGCTTTACCACGCGCTACTGGGCATTACTGCCGTTCTGACGCTGGTCCTGATGATTGCGACGCCCTGGTGCGCGGTGGGATTGGTAGCCACGCCGCTGGCCCTGCGGGCCGACCGACCGGTGCGGTCTGGCCGCGGCGGACCGGATCTGATCCCGGTGCTGCGTGATACCGGGCTGACCATGGGGGTGTGGGCTGTCGCGGTAGCAGCGGCACTGGCGCTGGCGCATTAAGCGCCACGCCTTAGAGTCGATCACGCCGACGGCATGGCTCATGCCCCGGCGGCCGGAAGGACGGGTATGACGGAGATCGCCACGATCAAGGGACCCAAGAACATCGGATTGCTCAGCGTCGGGGCCTATCGCCCGGAGCGTGTGGTCACCAACGAAGAGATATGCCAGAACATCGACTCGTCCGACGAATGGATCTATTCCCGCACCGGAATCAAGAGCCGCCGCTTCGCCGCCGACGACGAATCCGCGGCTTCGATGGCGGCCGAGGCCTGTCGACGGGCGCTGTCGAACGCCTCGCTGACCGGGGCCGATATCGATGGCGTGATCGTCACCACCAACACCCATTTCCTCCAAACACCACCGGCCGCTCCGATGGTCGCGGCGGCGCTGGGCGCCAAAGATATTCTCGGATTTGATCTTTCGGCTGGGTGCGCCGGATTCGGCTACGCGCTCAGCACGGCGGCCGACATGATCCGCGGCGGGGGTGCCGCGAAGATGTTGGTGGTCGGCACGGAGAAACTGTCCCCGACGATCGACATGCAGGACCGCGGAAACTGCTTCATCTTCGCCGACGGCGCGGCCGCAGTGGTGGTGGGCGAGACACCGCAGCAAGGCATCGGACCGACTGTCGCGGGCAGCGATGGCGAGCAGTCCAATGCCATCCGGCAGGACATCGACTGGATCACTTTTGCGCAGAATCCGAGTGGTCCGCGGCCATTCGTCCGACTCTCAGGTCCGTCGGTGTTCCGCTGGGCAGCTTTCAATATGGGTGACGTCGGCCGGCGGGCGCTGGACGTCGCCGGCATCGCACCCGATCAGATAGACGTGTTCGTACCTCATCAGGCCAACAGCCGAATCAATGAGCTACTGGTCAAGAATCTGCAGTTGCGGCCCGACGTGGTCGTCGCCAATGACATAGAGCAGGCCGGAAACACCTCGGCGGCTTCCGTTCCCCTGGCAATCGCCGCACTGATGGAGTCGGGCGAAGCCCAGCCGGGCGACCTGGCCTTACTGATCGGCTACGGAGCAGGTCTCACGTACGCCGCGCAAGTCGTGCGGATGCCGCTGCACAGCGACGCCTGAGCGTTAATCCTCGTCCGATGCCTGGGTCCCCTGGTCAGGCCCCTCGGCCGTCCCCTCGGCCCGGGGAGCCTCGCCACGCAGCCGGGCCCGTAGCCGGTCACGTTCGGCGCGGCGACGCTCGCCGGCGTCGGCAAGCCTTGTCGTTGCACGCCGGCGCAACGGGCCGAACGCCCACATACCCAACGGCATGGAGACAATCAGACCGCCCAGCGCGGCGAGGAAAAGCGGGAAATCGGCTACTCCGACCAGTCGCGCCACCCCGTAGATCGCTCCGGTCACCACCACCACCAACAGCAGCCGGGCCGTCACGTACAGCATCACGTCGACGACGCCTGAACCCCGGGGAGGGCCCTGAGTGGTCTTGTCGCTGGGCGCTTCTGACACAGGTTGAGCCTACGGCGCGGGTATATTCACTCGAAGGAGGTGTCGAGTGCTCTACCTGCTCGTCGTCCTTGTTCTGGGGACACTGATCTATCTCGGCTGGCGCGCGGCGCGGTCGCAGACAAGCCCGCAAAAATCGCGCGTTATCGGGCCTGACGACGATCCGGAATTCTTGCGGCGATTGGGCGACAACAAGCCGCGCTAGACGAAGTTGGGGTTGGAGCGCCGCTGGTCGCCCGGGAAGCCGTCGGCGACCACCGCCGCCAATTCGTTGAAGGCCTCGCCGGTCTCCCGCTTCAGCCGTTCCAGGCTGATCTCGGCGCCTTCTTCGAGATGAGGATCGAACGGCACCACCCGCACCGCACGGCAACGACGGGCGAAGTGCTCGATCACCTTCTGCATGTCGACCTTGCCCGAGCGGCTCCGCACGGCATTGACGACCGCGATCGAGTTGCGCACCAGGTCTTCGTGGCCGTGCGCCTCCAGCCAGTCCAGCGTCGCCGAAGCGCTTCGGGCACCGTCGATGGATCCCGAGGCGACCACGATCAGCACGTCGGACTTGGCCAATACCGCCGACATCGTCGAATGCAGCAGGCCGGTGCCGCAGTCGGTCAGCACCAGGCCGTAGAACCGGTCCAGAATGTCCAGGGTGCGCGTGTAGTCGTCACCGTTGAACGCCTCCGAAACGGTCGGATCGCTCTCGGAGGCCAGCACCTCGAGCCCGTCCGCATTCTGCGAGGTGTAGCTGCGGACATCGCTGTAGCGGTCGATGCCGTCCGCGTCACGCAGTAGATGGCGCACCGTCGCCGGCGTTTCGAGCGGAACTTTCTGGCTCAGCGTGCCGCGGTCGGGGTTCGCGTCCACCGCGACCACCCGGTCGCCGCGCACGGTCGCGAAGGTGGAGCCCAGGGTCGCGGTGATCGTGGTCTTGCCGACCCCGCCCTTCAACGACAACACCGCGATCCGGTAGCAACCGCGCAGCGGCCGGTTGATCTGGGCAACCAGGTTGTTGTGTCTGGTCGCCCGAGGCCCCTCGCCGAGGTTGATCAGCTGACCCGACAACGCGTACAGCGCGCGTCGCCAACCCTCCGACGGCGGCGGCTTGACCGGCCGCAGCAGCACGGTGGTGGACAGCTCCGGATATGGGGTCTGCGGCAGCGGCTCGGGGCGGAACTGGGGCCGTTCCTGGGTGCCGGGGCCTTCCGGCGGGCCCGGGTAGTACGCGCCGTAGGCCGTCGGGTCCACGCGCGACACCCCGGTCACCGGTCCGGTCGTCGGCCCCGGATCCCACCGGGGCCCCTCGGGCAGCTCGACGGGTTGCGGCGGCGGCGCAATGGCGGCCGAAGCGACGGTGGGGTCAGCGGCGGGGGGAATCCGCCGCTCGGTGCGGAACCCGGCGAACGCCCGGGTCGGCGCCTCGGCGGTAGCGTCCGCAGGCGGTTCTCCCGCGAGGGCGGCTTGGTCGTCGGTGCCCGGGTGGACCCGCGGACCCCCCGTCCCCGGCGTTGGATGCTCTGACACTCGACGTTCCCCCTCTTTTTGGCCCTCTTACCCGCTGGCTCGGGTCGGTTACCATCGCTCAGCCCACGCCCGCGTAGGAGTGCAGGCCGACGGTCACCAGGTTAACGAAGAACAGATTAAAGACCATGGCGACGAACCCGGCGACGTTGATCCAGGCCGCCTTGCGATCCCGCCAGCCCGCGGTTGACCTGGCATGGAGGTAGGCGGCATAGACCACCCATGCGATGAACGACACTGTTTCTTTGGGGTCCCAGCCCCAGTATCGGCCCCAGGCTTCCTCGGCCCAGATGGCGCCGAAGATGACCCCGAACCCGAACACCGGGAAGGCGAAGATCGTGGTTCGGTAGGCGATCCGGTCCAGCGTCTGAGCGTCGGGGAACCGATGTACCACCCGCGCCAGCGTGCCCCCAGCGCCTTCCGGGTCTGGACCCTCCCCTAGCGGCGACGTGCGCAACAAGAACAGGATGCTGGCGATGCCGGCGACCAGGAACACGCCCGAGCCGAGGCTGACCACCGACACGTGGATGGGCAGCCAGTAGGACTGCAGCGCCGGCATCACCGGTGCGGCATTGGCGTAGAGCCAACGCCCGGACACCGTGAGCAGGATCAGGACGGGGAGCAGCAGGAATACCCAGAGCGGCCGGTATTGGGGACGACGCAACACGATCGCCCCGGCAATCAGCCCCGACATACAGGTCAGGTTGATGAACTCGTACATATTGCCCCACGGCACCCGCATGGTAGCCAGGCCGCGCAGCACGATGCAGGCGAACAGCAGCCCGATGCCGAGGTAGAGCACGGCGAGTCCGGCGCGGCCCACTCGTTCGTCAAAGGGCCGCTGCGGGCTGTCCGCCACGATGCCGGGAGTGCTGCTATCGGTGGCTAACCTAATCCGCGACCCCCCCGCTACAACGGGCTCGAGTTGGCGGGTCCGGACGTAGGCCAGCTCACAGGCCAGCAATAACAAGGCGACCACCAGGGCCACCACGGCCGAGGTGAACGCCCAGTCGGAGTAGCGGGCCAGGCCGATGTTGATGTGCTGGGTGTTCATTTGACGTCCACTCTCATTTGACTTCCACCCTCGTGCTCCTACCGGCGGTGGTCGTTTCGGCGCGTTCGCCCTCGCCGGCGACGCCGAACCCTTCCAGTAACCGCTCGGTCAGCCGCTCGAACTCGTCGCCCCACCCGGAATTGTCGGTCCGCGCCAAGCCGCCCAGTTCGAGGTCGACCGTACCTGGACCGTCGGTGACCGGCACCAGACGAACCCACACCCGGCGGCGACGTATCAGCAGCGACACCACCAGCCCGGCCATCATGGTGATGGCGAAGACCAGCACCCAGGCCTGCCCCGGGTCGTGGGAGACCTGCAGGTTGACGAACGGTGTGGCGCCGTCGAAGCGGACGATGGTGCCCGCGCCCGGGCCCTGGTCGATCCGGACCTGCTCGCCGACGCGCAGATTGACCCGTTTCTCCTTGGTCAGCCTGCCCTGCTCGATCAGCCGCGGGTCCAGGTTGAACAACGACTGGGGGCGCCCGGTGTCCAGACCGGTGTCACCGCGGTAGACGTCGATGGCCACCGCCGGGTCGTTGAGCGCCGGAAAGCGCGAAGACAGCAGGGCGCCGTCGAGTTGCTCGGTCGGCGCCAGCAGGCCCTGGATCGCGATCTCATGCTGACGACGCTCCTCGGCGGTGGGGTAGCTGCCGGCCGGCGGGTCGATGCGCGCCACACCCGAGGACAGCAGGGTCTGCGGGTTGTCGGGCCGCCACTGCACGGTCGAGGCGCGGGTCTGCCCGTTCGGGAAGGTCACCGTGAAGGTGGGCGCGTAACCGTGGCCCTGCAGATAGACCCGGTCGCCGCCGATGCGGAGCGGGTGATTGACCTCGAGCCGGTACGGCCGCCAGGTGTTCGAGGTCAGGTCACCGCCGGCTTGATACGCGATGTCCGCCGCGAACGAGGTGGCCTGCCCCGACGGCAGGTAGTGCGCCTGGAAGTTGTTGACCCGCAAGCAGATCGGATGCAGTGATGTGCCGTCTACGGTGTTGCCCGCGCGGAATGAGTCGAACGCGGCCGGCGACGCCGAGCAGAAGCCCGGCCCGCCGTCGGCGATGACGATCACGTTGCCCTCGTAGCCGAACAGCTTGCCGACGGCGACGGCGACCAGCAGACCCAGTAACGAGAAGTGGAACACCAGGTTGCCGAGTTCGCGCAGGTAGCCCTTCTCGGCCGAGACCTCGACCGATGCCTGCGAGCCGGGGGCTGCCTCAATACGCCGGACCGTCGTCCGCCAGCCGCGCAACCGGTCGGTGATGGTGGTAGCCAGCTCGTCGGGGTCGCCGACTGTTTGCGCGCTGGCGTGCTTGGGCAGCCGGGCCAGGTTGCGCGGCGCGGGGACCGGCGTGGCGCGCAGGCTGCGCGCGTGCTCGACGATCCGCGGGGTCAGGCAGCCGACCAGGGAGACGAACAACAGCGCATAGATCGCGGTGAACCAGAAGCGGGAGAACACGTCGAAGGCCTGCAACTCGTTGAGCCAGGGACCGATCATCGGATGTTCTCGCAGGTATTCGTCGACCTTGCCGGCGTTGAGGCTGCGCTGCGGCAACAGCGCGCCGGGAATGGCGCCGAGCGCGAGAAGGAAGAGCAGCACCAACGCGGTGCCCATCGACGTCAGGGACCGCCAGGTATTGCGTCCCCTTGCCGCGAGCAGACGCAGAATCGCGCTGGAACGCGCGCTCCAGCGCGATTCTGCGTCTGCTCGCG
>JAVROG010000198.1:0-4975 GCA_032162865.1 Mycobacterium sp.
CACAACCTCGTCAAGATCGGCTCACTCGCCCCATAAAAACCCACCTCAACAACAAAGCCGCGCATAACCGCCAGCCGCCACTCACCGTCATCTCGGCGGCAAAGCCTTTTTCAGGTCGAAGTAGCTACCCATTGCGGGCATCCACTCGTCGGCCAGCGCCGAAACCCAGCCCGCGACCGCGTCGGAACTGTCCGGCGGCGACTCCACCAGCACCAGCTCGTCAACCCCCAGGTCGATCAGCGCGCCGATATCGCCGACTCGGGGACTCACCAGGGCCACTGCCAGCCGCAGTTCGCTCCGATCACGCCCTGTCTGGGCGCACAGCTCCTGGAGCTTGCCCACCCGTTCGCGCACCGCGGCAACCCCGTCGAGGTTGAACCCATACCAGCCATCGCCCCACAGCACCGCTCGCCGCAGCGCCGGATCGCTGTTGCCTCCGAGCACAACCGGGATGCGACGATCGCGGACCGGCTTGGGGTTGACCCGGATCGAGTCGAAGGTGACGAACTGTCCGTCGAAGGAGGCGACATCGTCGCGCCACAACGTGCGCATCGCGGCGACGTATTCGGCGGTGCGCGCAGCGCGGCGCTCGAACGGCACGCCGAGCGCATCGAATTCTTCCCGGGACCACCCCACACCCACACCCAGCGTCAGCCGTCCACCGCTCAACCGATCCAGGCTGGCTGCCTGCTTTGCCACGATCACCGGATTGTGCTCGGGCAACAGCAAAACCCCGGTGGCGATGGTGATCTGGGACGAGGCCGCAGCGGCGAAGCCGAGCGCGATCATCGGATCCAGCCAATCCGCCTGAGCCGGTACGGCGATCACACCATCCTCGGAGTAGGGGTAACGCGAGACGGATTCGTCCACCATCACGATGTGCTCGCCCGCCCACAGGGTGGCGAAACCACGAGCGTCAGCGGCAGCCGCGACGGCGTCGATCACCGCCCGGTCGGCGCCGGCGCCGATTCCCAGAGCGTGCAGTCCCAGCCGCATCGCTCAGCGGCCTTTGAGCAACTTCGCCAGGACCGCCGCGTGGCTGCCGTCCAGGTTTCGGGTGGAGCTCACCAGGGTCACGACGCCGCCCTTGGCCAGCTTCCGCAGCTCATCCAGCGCGGTGTTGTCCGACAGTTCCACCTGGTAGCGCGATGCGAATTCGTCGAAACCCTCCGGGTGGTGGTGGTACCACTCGCGTAAGTCCGTCGACGGCGCAACGCCTTTGAGCCAGATACCGCCGCGCGGATCGTCCTTGCGGATGCCTCGCGGCCAGATGCGGTCGACGAGGACGCGCTGGCCCTCGTCGGGATCGATGTCCTCATAGATCCGCGCTATCCGGACATGGCGCTTGGCAGGCATACGGTGAGCGTATCGGTCCTCTGCTGTCGACGGTTGTTGTCTTGAATCAGGACAGCCGTCGCAGGTCGACCCGAACAGTGAAAACCACACTTACACAGCCGAATTCACTAACTCAACGAATAGCCGATACGGGTCGGGGGCGCCACATCTGGGCCGTGATCATGTGAAGCTGAGTTGGGAGTAATTGCGGCAGTAGCTGTTGACTCCCGCCTGACCAATCGTCCTCGCGTCCGCTTTGCTGAAGTTTCCTGGTCCCGCGGCGATCATGTCGACCGCGGCGTGCCATTGCTGAGTGGTGGGGCTCTGGTCGAGCATCGCGCAGGTCGTGTGCGCCTCGCCGATCAGCGTTGGCAACGGAACACGGCTGAGATTGCTGACCCCGGCCTGCGCGAGGTATTTCCCGAAGTTGGCATCCTCGGGGCTCAAGTCCGGATCGGCTTGGGCCACTGGACAGATCGAGACCGCCAGCACGGTCACTGATGCTGCAAAGGTTGCTACGCGCCTCATCGTCAACCTCCTAAAAGGCTGCAAGCAGACGTTACGCCGGTGCTGACGAGTTCGGAAGCGGTTAACCGACCAACTCGCCTGATGACCTCAGTAGTGGTACGTATCCGAGGGTGCCGGCGAATGTACTTGCTCGTCCTCGAATTCGGACGCCTCGATGCCATAGGAACGAGCCAGATCGAGGATCTTGGTTGCCCTGGCGATACGCGGCAGGTCCGACCCGTTGCGGATCTCACCCCCGTCCCGCTCGAACTCCGCGAAAAACTCTTTCGCCCAGCCGATTTCGTCTTGAGACGGGGACAGGCCCTCATTCACTACGGCACATTGGTCCGGCGACAGGCAGATCTTGCCGGTCATTCCGAACTCTACGGAGACGGCCGTCGCCTCAATCAATTTCAGTGGGTTGGATCCGATGGTCGGCCCGTCGATCGCGCTGGCCAGGCCCGCCGCCTTGGCGGCGATAGTGAACCGGGACCGCGCGTAGGCCAGGGTGCCGGGGTCTTCACCAAAACCCGTGTCGCGGCGAAAGTCGCCGATGCCGAACGCCAGCCGGAAGGTGCCCTTGGCCGCGGCGATCTCGGTGATTCGCTCCAGCCCGCGGGCCGTTTCGACCAGCGCCACGATGGGCACATTGCGTAGTCGCTTGGCGGTCTCGGTGACGTGGTCGACCGATTCGACCATTGCCAGCATCACGCCGCCCACCGGCGTTTCGGCCAGCTTCGCCAGGTCGTCGGCCCACCACGGGGTACCGAAGCCGTTGATCCGTACCCAGTCGTTGTTATCGGCGGACAGCCACCGCACGACGTTGTCGCGAGCACTGACCTTGTCCTTGGGTGCCACCGCGTCCTCGATGTCGAAGACAACGACATCGGCGCGGGAACGTGCCGCGGTCTCGAACCGGTCGGCGTGCGTTCCGTTGACCAGCAGCCAACTCCGGGCCAAGACCGGATCGATGCGTGAGCCGATGTCGGCGGGATCCGTCGCGTCGTGGTTGGCTTGGTCATACATTGCGTGGTCGGCCGCCTCTTCTTTTCCGTCGGTGACAAGCTCGGTGTCCCTAACCGTAGCGACAGGGCAAAACGGGTGGTCAAGGTGGCGAGATTGCCACCACGGTCTCGCCGCCGGGGTGCGAACAGTGCTTGGATGGCGGAGTGTCGGACATCAGCCGTAGCCGCACGATAGCGGCCCCGTCGCAGGCGGTCTGGGACGTCCTGGCCGACTTCGGTGCGATCAGCACCTGGGTCGACAACGTCGGCCACTCGTGCCTGCTGAATCACGGCCCAGGCGGCGAACCGATGGGCACCACTCGCCGCGTGCAGGTCGGCAGCAACACGCTGGTCGAGCGCATCGTCGAATTCGACGCGCCCTCCACGCTGGCCTACGACATCGAGGGCCTGCCCGCTCGACTGGGCAAAGTCGCCAATCGCTGGACGCTGCGACCTGCGGGCGCAACGACTCAGGTGACGTTGACCAGCACGCTCAAGATCGGGACCCGCCCGCCGGGCCGACTGGCCGAGAGGGTCCTGTTGCGCTTCGTGGCCAAGCAGTCCGACCAGTTGCTCGCCGGGCTGGCACACCGATTGGAGAACCCGCATGGCTGAGCACCCCGACATCGTCATCCTGATGACCGACGAGGAGCGCGCGGTGCCGCCCTACGAGTCGGCTGACGTGCTTGCCTGGCGACAGCAGACCCTGACCGGGCGCCGCTGGTTCGACGAGCATGGCGTGAACTTCACCCGGCACTACACCGGCTCGCTGGCCTGCGTGCCCAGCCGCCCGACAATCTTCACCGGCCAGTATCCCGACCTGCACGGCGTCACCCAGACCGACGGCATCGGCAAGCGCTTCGACGATTCGCGGTTGCGCTGGCTGCGCGCCGGCGAGGTACCCACCCTGGGCAACTGGTTTCGCGCGGCCGGCTATGACACCCATTACGACGGCAAGTGGCACATCTCACATGCCGACCTCGAGGATCCGGCGACCGGCGGATCCTTGGCCACCAACGACGACGACGGCGTCGTCGATCCGGCCGCGTTGCAGCGCTACCTCGACGCCGACCGGCTAAGCGCCTACGGCTTCTCCGGCTGGGTGGGCCCCGAGCCGCATGGAGCGGGCAACGCCAATAGCGGTTACCGACGTGACCCGCTGATCGCCGATCGTGTGGTGGCGTGGCTCAACGACCGTTACGCGCGCCGCCGCGCCGGTGAGGCTGCTGCGTTACGCCCGTTCTTGCTGGTCGCGAGCTTCGTCAATCCGCACGACATCGTGCTGTTCCCGGCGTGGTCGCGTCGCAGTCCGCTGCAACCTTCTCCCCTGGACCCGCCCCAGGTGCCGCCGGCACCGACCGCCGACGAGGACCTGTCCACCAAGCCCGCCGCGCAGATCGCCTTCCGCGAGGCGTACTACTCCGGATACGGACCGTCGCCGGCCATCAGCCGCACCTACAGACGCAACGCGCAGCGCTACCGCGACCTGTACTACCGGCTGCACGCCGAGGTTGACACACCGATCGACCGGGTGCGCCGCGCGGTCACCGACGGCGGATCCGACAACGCCGTGCTGGTGCGCACCTCCGACCACGGCGATCTACTCGGGGCGCACGGCGGACTGCATCAGAAGTGGTTCAACCTGTACGACGAAGCCACCAGGGTGCCGTTCGTCATCGCTCGCATCGGCGACAACGCGACGCAGGCACGCACCGTTTCCGCGCCGACGTCACATGTCGACCTGGTCCCGACCCTGTTGGGCGCAGTCGGAATTGATGTGGCCTGCGTCGCCTCGACCCTCGCCGAGTCGTTCTCCGAGGTGCATCCGCTGCCCGGACGTGACCTGATGCCCGTGGTGGACGGGGCCCTGCCCGACGAGAGCCGAGCGGTGTACCTGATGACACGCGACAACGTGCTCGAAGGCGACACCGGCGCCTCTGCGCTGTCCCGTCAATTCGGTCGCGACGTCAATCCGCCTGCGCCCCTTCGTATTAAGCTACCGGCGCACGTGGCCGCCAACTTTGAAGGTCTGGTGGTGCGCGTCGAGGAGGGCATCGATACCCCGGGCGGGGCGGGGCACCTGTGGAAACTGGTCCGCACCTTCGACGACCCGGGCACCTGGACCGAGC
>JAVROG010000199.1:0-15219 GCA_032162865.1 Mycobacterium sp.
GCCGAGTTGCCGATGTTCGCGTTGACCTTGACCGCGAACGCCTTGCCGATGATCATCGGCTCGCTCTCGGGATGGTTGTGGTTGGCGGGGATCACCGCACGACCGCGGGCGACCTCGTCGCGCACAAGTTCGGCGGACATGCCCTCGCGGGCAGCGATGAACGCCATCTCCGCGGTGATCTCGCCCGCGCGCGCGCGTTGCAGCTGGGTGCCTCGGTCGCGGACAATTCCTGGCCGCGGCGGTAGGCCCGCAGCCAGGTTGATCACGGCGTCCGAGTCGGTGTAAGGCCCGGAGGTGTCGTAGAGGTCGAAGTGGTCCCCGTTGGACAGGTTTACCCGCCGGATCGGAACCCTGGCGCCCGGCACGGCTTCCAGCTCGCGATAGACCTTGCTGCTGCCCCAGATCGGCCCAGTGGTCACGGACGGTTCGATAACTACAGTCATCCTGTATCTCCCTACGCCGGCATTACCCGGTCAGGTTCGTACGGTCGACGGCCCCGAGCCGTCCTCTCAGCGCACCGGGCGTGCGCTCCCGCGTGATTTTCGGTTGGATGATTCCCACGCTAGCGCAGTGGGGCGCCGTTGCGCAGCGGTGTCAGCCCGGCCGCGGACTACAGTAGCCGTCGGAAATGCCAAATGGAATGATGCTTACGTGCAGCGCGCCCAAAAAGACACACCGGCGCCCGAGGACCGTGAGCAGTCGATCTCTCCGGTCCTGCCCGCCTGCGCCGGCCCATATCTGAACGTCGGCAGCTTCCGCTTCTGGTTCGTCGGCCAGCGCTGGGAGTGGTCTGACGAGGTGGCCCGGATGCACGGTTACGAACCCGGATCGGTGGAGCCCACGACGAAACTGCTGCTTTCGCATAAGCATCCGGAGGACCGCGCGCACGTGCAGGATCTGCTGGACTTTGCGCTGCGCTCGGGGGAACCGTTTTCGAGTCGGCACCGGTTCATCGACACCGCGGGAGCCGTGCACGACGCGATTGTGGTAGCCGACCGCATGCTGGACAAGACGGGCGCGGTACTGGGCACCGCCGGTCACTACATAGACCTCACCAACACCTTCGACGAGACTCGCCAGGAGGTGCTCGACGAGGCCCTGCCGGACCTGTTCGAAAACCGCGCGGCCATCGAGCAGGCCAAGGGTGTGCTGATGTATGTCTACCGGGTCACTGCGGATCAGGCCTTCCGCGTTCTGCAGTGGAGATCGCAGGAGACGAATATCAAGCTGCGGGCGCTGGCCAGGCAACTCCTGGACGAGGTCCCCTCGCTGGCGAACGCGTCTACAGCCGCGCAGAGCCAGTTCGATCACCTGTTGCTGACGGTGCACGAGCGCATCGCTGACGAATCCACCGGATAACCAAACGCGGTTGTGATTGGCGAGGTCGAATCGGGTTATTCTCCACACATCCTGAGGCGGGAAGCCGGTGGAACGGGCCTGCGCGCCTAGCCACCGGCCGAGATCTGACACATTTAGGCGGACAGAGGATGGAACTGCTGGAGGTCGGCCAAGAGGCACGCGGGGATGCAGTAGTCGTGCTTGCCAGTGGTGACGTCGACTCCATCACTGTCGACAAGCTGACCGCCCAGTTGAGCGCCGCACTCGACGTGGCTGCCTCGCATCCGGCACGCCTGGTGGTCGTCGACTTGAAGTCGGTGAACTTCTTCGGCAGCGCCGGATTGAACGCGGTGCTCGAATGCCATGAGGCGGCCGCGGCCGCCGGGACATCCGTGCGCCTGGTAGCCGACCACGGGGAAGTGCTGGAGCCGATCAAGGTCACCGAGCTGGACCGAATCCTCGACATCTATCCGACGGTGTCCGATGCGCTGCAGCACAACAAATCTGCAAAGGATGCAGAGGATACGGAAAGGCGATGAACGCGCATCCGCTACCGGCTGACCTGGCGAGTGCGGTCGGGCTCGCTGGCGAGATGGGACGCAGGTTCGCCGAGTTCGACTGGGCAGCACACCCGCTCGGACGGACCGATGATTGGCCACCCGAGATGCGGGCAGCGGTCGCGCTCACCCTGACCTCGCGGTTTCCGATGTCGATGTTCGTGGGCGCACAAGAGCTATTTCACGTATACAACGATGCCTTCATTCCGATCTTGGGTGACAAGCATCCGGCGGCGCTCGGCCGAGCGGGTCGCGAGGTGTGGTGGGACGCGTGGGAGTCCGTTGGCCCCATGCTGACAAATGTTGTCGAGACCGGCGCCTCGATATGGTCCGAAGACCTGATGTTGTTGCTAGACAGCGGCGGACGCCCGCTGGAACGCTATTTCACTTTCAGCTACAGCCCGCTGATTGCCACCGTTGGTGACGTGTATGGAATCTTGTGCGCGGTAACCGAAACCACCGAGCGGGTGCGCAGCGAGCGTCGTCTGCAACTGCTCAACGCCGTCGGGTCCGCGATCATAGATATCCAAACCATCGATGACGCCGTGAGCGCCGCCGTCGCAGTCTGCACCACCCAGGCCGCCGACCTGCCGTTCGTCGCGATCTACCTCGATGGGGGCCCGTCGGGCACTATCGCGCTGCGCGGGGCGACGCCATCGATCCTGCCGCTGCTGCCTGCGACGCTGGGACAGTTAACCGCCTGGGATGCCACAACTCGGTCGCGGACGCAGGCCCATGTGGTAGACCAACTTGCGACGGTGATACCCGATCTTGCAACGGTTTTCGGCGACCACTGTCCGCGACAGGCGCTGGTGATGCCGCTCGGCGAAATTCCCAGCACCGCGGCCCTGGTGGTCGGAACAAATCCGCTGCTCCCGCTCGATTCGCCGTATCGCGATTTCTGTCAGTTACTGGCCGACCAGCTGGCCGCGGCGTTCGCGTCTGCGGATTCCTACGAGCGGCAGCGGCAACGCGCCGATGCCCTCGCCGAATTGGACCAGGCCAAGACCGCGTTTTTGACCAACGTCAGCCACGAATTCCGCACACCGCTGACGCTGTTGCTCGGGCCCATCGACGATGCGCTCGCCGATGCCGGATCCGATACCGTGCTGATCGACCGACTGGATACCGCAAGCCGCAACGCCGGGCGTCTGCTGCGGTTGGTCGATGCCCTGCTGGATTTCTCCCGCATCGAAGCGGGCCACGCGGACCCGAAACTAGTCTGCATCGACGTCGGTGTGCTCACCGCGCACATCGCGTCGTCGTTCACCGAGCTTTGTGCGCGGGCGGGTTTGGAACTCGTGCTGGACTGCGAATCGTCGTTGGTCGACGTCGACCCGGACATGTGGGAGACCATCGTCCGCAATCTGCTTTCCAACGCGGTCAAATACACGCTGCGAGGCTCGATTTCGGTCCAGGTGTGCAATGAGGTGTGCAACGAAGCGACGTCCTGCCGGATTACGGTCCGCGATACCGGAGTGGGGATCGCCGCGCCGGACCTGGACCGGTTGTTCGACCGCTTCTTCCGGGCCGGCAATCTCGGCGGACGCAGTGTGGAGGGAAGCGGAATCGGGCTGGCGGTGGTTCGCGGCCTCGTCGAACTGCAACGCGGAACGGTGCAGATCGACAGCGAACCCGACCGCGGCACCACCGTCACGATCCGGCTCCCGCTCTCGGCCGACGGCATACCGGTGACACGGCCAACCGCCGGGCTAAATGAGACCAATCAGTATGTGGCCCAAGCTAATCAATGGTTGGTACCCGCTTCGGCGGCCGTCAGCCCGCAACACGATCAGACCAGGCACCTGGTGCTTATCGTCGACGACAACGCCGACATGCGGGCTCACCTGGACCGGGTGCTGTCGTCGCGCTGGAACACCGTCTCGGTCGCCGACGGCGAGTCGGCGTTGAACGCGACCCGCGCCCTGCACCCCGACCTCGTCGTCACCGACGTCATGATGCCGGGCCAGGACGGATTCGAATTCGTGGCGGCCGTTCGCGCCGATCCAGCGCTGGCGGCCACACCTGTTCTGATGCTGTCCGCACGGGCTGGCGCAGAAGCGGTCAGCGAAGGCTTCGCCGGCGGCGCCGACGACTACCTGCCGAAGCCGTTCCGCTCGCAAGACCTGGTCGACCGGGTGGCGTCCCGGTTGGCCGCGGTGGAGCGGGAGCGGAATGGCCATCGACTCACCGCCGGACTGATGCAATTGGACGCCGCGGTGCAAGGCGCGGACTCGATCGCCGAAATCCTGGATGCGGTGCTCGCCTCACCGGTTGGTTGCCGAGGTGCCACCGCCGTCGCGATCGGCGTCGTCGCCGACGGCGAGGACCACGTCCAGTTCCATTTCGCCGGAGCCGTTCCCACCGAACTGCGCGACCGCTACCACGTTGCGAGGCTGGGCAGCCCCCTGGTGGGGGTCGATGTCATCGAGGGCGGCCAGCGAATGGTCATCCCCGACACGATGAACCTGCCGCCGCGCTATCAGCACGCGGTCCAAGACACGTCGGGCTACGTTCGCGCGTGCGTGGCGCACCCGTTGCGCGCCAGCAGTGGTCGTGTCGTCGGCGTACTGACCCTGCTGTGGCCACAGCCACGCCAGTTTCCGGACGCCGAACTCGACATGTTCAACCGGACAGCGGACATCACCCAGGCGGCGCTGAACCGGATCCGCTTGATGGCGCGTGAACACCGCATAGCCGTCGACTTCCAAGAGCACTTGCTCGACCTTGATCGCGGGTCGACATCCGCGGTGGTATCGGCCGTCTACCAACCGGCAGGCGAGGCAATGCGCGTCGGCGGCGACTGGTATTCGGCGACCAACCTGGATCACCCCGGCCGGATCGGTATCTCGGTGGGCGACGTCGTCGGGCATGGCCTGCCCGCCGCGATCGTGATGAGCAGACTCCGCGCCGCCGTCACGGTATCCGCGCTTACCGCACCCGACCCGGCCGTCGTGCTGGGCGCTTTGGACAGATATGCGGTGACCGTCGAGGGCGCGCGCTGCGCCACGGTCGCCTACGCCGTGGTCGATACGACAGCCGAAGGTGCCCGCATCAGCTACCTCTGCGCCGGTCACCCGTATCCGTTGCTCGTATCTCCTGAGCAGGGTCCGGTCTTTTTGCGAGAAGGCCGCCGCCCACCGGTGGCGGTCAGTGCTGATTACGAGTTCGGCCCAACCGGGACCGCTGACTTAACGCCGGGCAGTTTGATCCTGCTGTACACCGACGGACTGATCGAACGGGCCGGCGAGACCCTCGAGGACGGGTTCGGCCAGCTGCAGGCCGCCGCCGCCGAGTGCGCCGACCTTCCCGTCGAATCAGTGTGTGTCGAGCTGCTGAACCGTTTGACTCCGCCGGGTGGTTACCGTGACGACGTCGCGGTCCTGGCGCTGCGCCCCAGCCACGCGGCCGCACGCAGCTTCGCCGCGGTAGTGCCCGCTACGCCGGAACACGTCCCCACGGCGCGCGCCCAGTTGCGGGACTGGCTGACCGCTGTCGGCGTCGCAGCGGGTCGTGTTCAGGAGATTCTGTTGGCGGCAGGCGAAGCCGTCACCAATGCGATCGAACACGGCAGTCATTGCGAACCGCGCATGACGGTTTCGACCGAGGCGTTTGTTCGGGGCGACGCAATTTCGGTCACCGTCAGCGATTCCGGTCGCTGGGAGGGCGATTCATCGGCCAGCCAGCGCAGTCGTCGCCGGGGCCGCGGACTCACCCTGATGAGCGGACTCGCCGACCAGACCGACACCATCCGCACGCCCGACGGCACCAGGGTGAGGCTGCAGTTCGACCACGCGGTCGGCAGCTAGGCCCTGCTAGTCGGCCTCTTCCAGCGCCTCGCCGAGTTCCTCGAGGAGCTGGCTGCGATGGTTGCTGGCCAACAGGTGCCCGGTGGCGATGACCAGGGCGACCGGCCAGTCGATGAGTTCGAGGGCGGCCAGGGCCGCCAGGCCGCCGTAATAGGCCAACTGCTCGGGCTTGGGAACGGTTACCTGACCCACCACCGGCAGGTTGATCGCGAAGGTCTGCCCCTCCCTGATCTTGTCCACAGCGTCGCGCTGCGAGGTGCCTCGGCGCGTTTTCTTTTCCGCCATCATTTGCCTTTCAGTAACGAAGGGTTTGCCGTCGCGCCCGATGGAGCGGTCACCGTCGGGTATATGACGACGACAGACCAACCGGCTGATCCGCTAGCTTCGTCGTTCGCCGTGTTGCTGAGGGGGCCTTTGACGGAGCTTTATGCGCTCCTGTGGCGCGCCGGGGTGCTTGAGGTCGGGGCGAAAACCCACCGGGCACCTCGTCGTGCGCCGGAGAATTCGGACCCGACAATCGATTCCAATTCTCTAGGAACCGGTTCGGCTCCGCCAGCGGTGCGGTCGCGCCAGCGCCGGCAGCCGGGGCCGGTGCCCACCCGTCCGGGTGGAGCGCCGCACAGCCGAGCGGCGGGCTGATCACCGCTACGCTGATTTGCATTGACTTGCAATCCTTTTCAGGAACGGCCTGGATGCCCTTGCGCAGCGGCAACGACTTTGTAATCGACGTGGCAGAGCTCAAGGGGTGTTCCACGCCACCTAATCAGTTGGTGCTGCGCAGATTATTCGTGCCTGCCCGTCGACCGGCTGTCTTCTTAGCGGCCGTCTTGGCGGGTGCCTTTTTCGCTGCGGTCTTTTGTGGTGCGGTCTTTGGCGGTGCTGTCTCAGTCGGTACCGACGTGAGCTTTGTCGGCGTCGGCTGGCCAGCGGGGTTGGGCGCCTGACTTATCCTGCGCAACAACAAAGCTCCACCGCCGACAGCCAACAGGATCGGCCATTCGACAAGACCGGCGACGCCGATAGCGCCGATGGCCAAGGCCGCGGCCGGCGTCGATTTGGTGCCGGCGCTGAGTCCTTGCTGGATGCCCTCGGCGGCTCCTTTGACGCCACCGACGATGCCGTTCACCGCTGCGCCTCCCACGGCGCCGGCTGCGGCCGTAGTCGCCGTCGCAGCACGACTCACCGTTCGACTCAGACTGTGCACCGCTCCACCGACGACACCCATAACGACTCCCTGGCTTGGCTCTCCTGCTTGTATACCCCGCGAACGCGTAGTTCACCAGAATTAACAATGCTGTTCACAGGAGTTCCCAACTTAAGCACACCCGCTCAATCGGTGCGCAGATCGACCACTACCGGTGCGTGATCGCTCGGCGCCTTGCCTTTGCGCTCCTCCCGGACGATCTGCGCGTCGACCACCCGCTCTGTCAACGCGGGCGAGCCCAGGATGAAATCGATGCGCATGCCCTGTTTCTTCGGGAAGCGCAACTGGGTGTAGTCCCAATAGGTGTAAACCCCCGGCCCGGGAGTGAAAGGCCTTACCAAATCTACGAATTGGACGTCGAGGATGGCGTTGAACGCGCTGCGCTCCGGCTCGGAGACGTGGGTGGAACCGACGTAGAATTCGGTGCTCCACACGTCCTCGTCGGTGGGTGCGATGTTCCAGTCGCCAACCATCGCGATCGGAGCCGCAGGATCGTCACGCAGCCAGCCCTCGGCCGTATCGCGAAGCGCGGCAAGCCAGTCCAACTTGTATTGGTAGTGCGGATCGGCAAGTGTGCGCCCGTTGGGCACGTACAGGCTCCATACCCGAACACCGCCGCAGGTGGCACCGATGGCGCGGGCTTCAGCCTGTCCGATCTGCTGAGCGGCCACGTCGGGCTTGCTGCTCCAGCTGGGTTGGCCCTCAAAGCCGACCTGCACATCATCGAGGCCGACGCGGGAGGCGATCGCCACGCCGTTCCATTGGTTGAAGCCGACATGTGCCACTTCATAGCCGAGTTCGAACAGTGGCAGAGCAGGAAACTGGGTGTCCGAGCACTTGGTCTCCTGCATGGCCAGCACGTCGACCTCGGCGCGTTGCAGCCAATCAACGACGCGGTCCAGGCGGCTGCGGATCGAGTTCACGTTCCAGGTCGCCAGCCGTAGCATCCCGTCAGGCATGGGTACTCCTATCTCGAAGGTGGCAGAACATAGCGGCGGCGATGGTGGAGCCGGAAGCCCAGTGAGTCCGCCGGCGCGGTTGGGTCGGTGTCCGGCACACATAGGTGCGCCCTGGTGGCGCCGCGACCGGCGCCCCAGGCCAACAGCGCCTCGCAGAGTTCGACGGAATAGGGGAGCACTGTGGAAAGGCCCACCCACCGAATGCCATTGGGCGCGTCCGTCACCGCTGCCCGCACCTCGCCCGCAGCCGGATGACGGGCGAACGCGTGTGCGCCGTCGGAAAACACAGTGATCGAGGGGTCGGGTTCGCGGGGCTCGACGGCACGCACCAAAACTTGTTCGGTGCGTTCGGGCTGCCAGCCGACCGGCAGCGAAAGCAGGCGGTCGGGAATGGCCAGTCGCGGCGTCAGGCCGCGGTTCGTGTACCAGGCGACGATTGCAGGCACAGTGCTGATGTGAGCCGAATTGTCCAGTGGCACCGCAGCATTAGCATCCAGGGTGGCACCGTGGGCGCGCAGCAGCCAGCCCTGTGACCAGGTTTGCTCGGCGCCGGGCCAGGCCGCGGCGGCGGCATGCTCGAGAGCCCGGATCTCAGCGGTACGCACCGGGGCGTCGGTCAGGACGCGCAGTGCCACCACGTCGGCGGGCGCCACCTCGATGATCGCGCCGGATTTCGTCTGCACCCGCGCTGTTGGGTCGATTGCCACCAGGTGACCCACGGCGTCGGTCAGCGGCGGGACCGACCCAGGGGGCCGGCGGTAGCGAAGAGTCACCCGCGTCCCGAGGGCAGGCCACGACACCATCAGTGACCGAACGGGTCGGGCCCCTCGCCCGGCAGCCACGACAGACCAGGCACACCCCAGCCGTGCGACTTGACCGCCCGCTTCGCCGCGCGGGCGTGCCGGCCAATCAGCCGGTCCAGGTAGAGCAATCCGTCCAGGTGCCCGGTCTCGTGCTGCAACATGCGGGCGAACAATCCGGTGCCCTCGACGGTGACCGGCTTGCCGTCCGCGTCCAGGCCGGTGACCCGTGCCCAGTCGGCACGGCCGGTGGGGAAGGACTCGCCGGGAACCGACAGACATCCTTCGTCGTCATCGTGGCCGGCGGCAGGCATGGTCTCGGGAATCTCGGAGGTCTCCAACACCGGATTGATCAGGACCCCGCGGCGGCGGCTGGTCACCCCGCGCTCGTCGGAGCAGTCGTAGACGAACAGCCGCAGCCCGTGACCGATCTGGTTGGCGGCCAGCCCGACGCCATGCGCGGCGTCCATGGTGTCGTACAACGTCTTGATGAGCTCGGGCAGATCCGCCGGTAATGATCCGTCGGCGCCGATCAGGATTGGCGTCGTCGGGGTGTGCAGGACTGGATCACCCACGATGCGGATAGGTACGACGGCCATGATCGGCTAGCTTAGGGCCCGCCGACGATGCGGCCCGGAAGGGGCGGGGAGAGTGTGACCAACACGACGGGTCGGCCTGGCAAGTGGCGTCTGCCAGGCACGCCGGTCCGGCGGAGAGGGGCAATCCGCAGCAAGTCAGCCGACTCGCGGGTCCGCTTTCCAGCTCAACACATCCGGGCGTGTTTCAATATTCGCGCAAAACATTGCCCCTATGTAGGTCAAAGTCATTCGAGAAATTCGAGTTTTCGCCGGAAGGGTCCAGGGGAAGCGATATGGACAGCGCCATGGCGCGGGCAAATCGAGCAGGGGATGACTCGGAGATCACCGACGGGCTGACCCGTCGCGAACACGACATCCTGGGCTTCGAACGGCAATGGTGGAAGTTCGCCGGCGTCAAGGAAGACGCCATCAAGGAGCTGTTCTCGATGTCGGCAACGCGCTACTACCAGGTGCTCAACGCCCTGGTCGACCGGCCCGAGGCGCTGGCGGCCGACCCGATGCTGGTGAAGCGGTTGCGGCGACTACGCGCCAGCCGTCAGAAGGCTCGGGCTGCGCGCCGCCTCGGCTTCGAGGTGACCTGACGCCCCGCTCTATCGAGTTCGTGCCTTTGCAGGTTCTGGCTTTCTTCTGGATACAGTTGGCTCGATGAACGAGCGCGTACCCGACTCTTCGGGCCTTCCACTGCGGGCCATGGTGATGGTGCTGTTGTTCCTGGGTGTCATTTTCCTGCTGCTCGGTTGGCAGGCCCTGGATTCGTCGGGATCCGACGACGAGGCCTCGACGGTCAGCACTGCGGCTACCACCCCGGCGCCGGCGTCCAGCAGCGCCAAGCCCGCGGCGAACCAGTCCGCCGAGGTGCGGGTGTACAACATCTCGTCGAAAGAGGGCATCGCAGCACGCACCGCGGATGACCTCAAGGCCGCCGGTTTCAAGGTCGCCGAAGTCACCAACCTGGCGGTGCCGGATGTTTCGGCCACCACCGTCTACTACACCGACGAGGGCGATAAGGCCACCGCGGAAGCGGTGGGCCAGAAGCTGGGAGCGCCGGTCGAAAAGCGAATTCCCGCACTTTCCGACCAGCCGCCGGGTGTCATCGTTTTGGTGATGGGTTGAGGCTGAGTTTGGCCCGTCGCCAGGCTAGGCTCTCGGCTATGACTAAGCCTGCCGGTGCCAATCTCGCAGCCGTCGCCACGTCCATTCTGGCTGCAGCCGCGTCCGTCGCGCTGTTGGGCGCGTGCTCGTCGCCCCAACAGCCAGCTACCTCACCGGGTACCACGCCATCGGTCTGGACCGGGTCCCCGGCGCCGTCGACCGCCGGACATCGTGAGGGATCGCCCAGCACCCAAGAGGCGCCGCCGTCCGGGCAGAGCCTGAGCACCGTGCTGAAGGGCCCCGATGGCAAGGAGATCGCGACGGCGAAGTTCGACTTCGCCAACGGCTACGCCACCGTGACGATCACGACGACCGCGGCCGGGGTGCTCACGCCGGGCTTCCACGGCGTGCACATCCACAAGGTGGGCAAGTGCGAAGCCAATTCCGTCGCCCCGACCGGAGGGGCGCCCGGCGACTTCCTTTCCGCCGGCGGACACTTCTCGGCGCCGGGGTCCACCGGACACGCCAGCGGAGACCTGACGTCGCTGCAGGTGCGCAAGGACGGGTCCGGGATGCTGGTGACCACCACGGACGGCTTCACGATGGACGAATTGCTGGCGGGCAGCAAGACCTCGATCATGATTCACGCCGGAGCGGACAACTTCATGAACATTCCGGACCGCTACCAGGTCAACGGGACACCGGGTCCCGACGAGACGACAATGACCACCGGTGACGCCGGCAAGCGGGTGGCGTGCGGTGTCATTGGATCCGGATAAGGGTCCGGCTAGCCTGCCGGTCCGCAGGGCGGCAAACCGAATCGATTTCGCCCGCTCGCCGCGGCCGACCGTGGGCGTGGAGTGGGAGTTCGCTCTCGTCGATGCGGAAACCCGGGACCTGAGCAACGAGGCCACCGCGGTGATCGCCGAGATTGGCGAAAATCCGCGCGTGCACAAAGAACTGCTGCGCAACACCGTCGAAATCGTCAGTGGCATCTGTGAATCCGCCGGCGAGGCGATGCAGGATCTGGCCGAGACTCTGGGTCCGGCCCGGCAAATCGTGCGGGACCGCGGCATGGAACTGTTCTGCGCCGGCACCCACCCGTTCGCGCAGTGGTCCAGCCAAAAGTTCACCGACGCACCGCGTTACGCCGAGCTGATCAAACGCACGCAGTGGTGGGGCAGACAGATGCTTATCTGGGGCGTGCACGTACACGTGGGGATCTCATCGGCCAACAAGGTCATGCCGATCATGTCGTCACTGCTCAATCACTACCCGCATCTGCTCGCGTTGTCCGCATCATCGCCGTGGTGGGGTGGCCATGACACCGGGTATGCGAGCAATCGGTCGATGATGTTCCAGCAGTTGCCGACCGCCGGGTTGCCGTTCCACTTCCAGAAGTGGTCGGAGTTCGAAGGCTTCGTCTACGACCAGAAGAAGACCGGCATCATCGACCATGTCGACGAAGTCCGTTGGGACATAAGGCCTTCCCCGCATCTTGGCACGCTGGAAGTAAGGATATGCGACGGCGTGTCCAACCTGCGTGAGCTGGGCGCGTTGGTCGCGTTGACGCACTGCCTGATCGTCGACCTGGACCGTCGTCTGGAAGCCGAAGACCCGCTTCCGACCATGCCGCCCTGGCACGTCCAGGAGAACAAGTGGCGTGCTGCCCGGTACGGACTGGACGCGGTCATCATCCTGGACGCCGACAGCAACGAGCGATTGGTCACCGAGGATCTGGACGACGTGCTGAACCGGATGGAGCCGATTGCCAAGTCACTCAGGTGCTCCGACGAGTTGGCCGCGGTCGCCGACATCCCGCGTCGCGGCGCGTCCTATCAGCGACAGCGGCGGATAGCCGAGGAGCATGACGGCGATCTGCGCTCGGTTGTCGACGCGCTGGTGGCCGAGCTGGACATCTAGGGGCTAGACGTCCGCGTCGAGTGTGCGTCCAAGTTTTCCAGTGCGCCTCCAGGGCGACAAGATCACGATATTTCCACCATAAATGCACACGCGAATCCCTGGACGCACACTCAAAGCCCCGCGGGCACAGTCGGTTCAGGCCTGATCAGTGTAGGACGGCAGCGGGTGGGTGGACCGCGGCGGCGACGCGTTTGAGCATGCGGCGCACCACGATCCGATGCCCACCACTACCGATGACCAGCGCGCGATACGCCTTGCCATGCACGCCGGGAAAATCCGCGAAGGTCAACGCGCGCAACCTGACACCGTCACGCTCGGGGTCCAGCTCGAAGACCAGGCGGTAGACCGCGAACAAGTGACGGCCGCGCAGCGCCAGCCGGTGCGGTGGGCTGGTTTCCTCGAGCTTGAAGCCGAACGGAACCGTGGTGGGGTCGTCGGGATTGCGGCACATCGTGTGGAGCAGCGCCGACCAGGTTTCGACCGGCGAGGCGGGAATCGCGATAGCATGCTCATCGATATAGGGTAATCGTTTCATATAGAAGGACTGTACTAGATCGTGGCACCTCCGCGGAAGCACGAAACCGATGTGATCCTGGACGCAACCCGCGCGCTGGTACTCGCGGACGGCCCGCGGGCGGCCAGCGTAGCGGCAATCGCGAAAGCCAGTGGCGCGCCGGCGGGCACGCTGTATCACCGCTTCGGCAATCGCGACGGCGTGGTGATCGCCGCGTGGCTGCGCGCACTCGAAAGGTTTCAGGAACGCGCACTGGCCGCCGCGGCCGATCCCGACTGCGAAACGGCGCTGCAGAGTGCGACGGCGATGGCGGTCGCCGCGATCGGTTTCGCCCGCGACCTTCCCGACGACGCGCGCCTGCTATTGACCATCCGGCCCGGCGACTTGATTGACGGGAAGCCGGACGCGACGTTCCGGAAGACCCTGGCCGCGATGAACGCGCCGCTGGCCGGGCGGGTACGCGAGTTGGCCGAAGACCTCTACGCGACCAGCGATCCGCGCGCGGTCGACGCGGTCAACCGCGCCGTCTCCGATCTGCCCTACGCCGTCGTGCGGCGCCATGCCTACGACAATCCATTGCCCGATTGGCTGGAAGCCGATGTCGCGGCCGCCGCCGGGGCAGTGCTGCATAGCTATGCTGGGACGCGGGGAGGGGGCATCGATGGATCGTGAATCGGTCGAGTTGGCGATGTTTCCGCTCGAATCGGTGTTGCTTCCCGGAGACGATCTTCCGTTGCGCATCTTCGAGCCGCGCTACAGCGAACTGGTTCGAGATTGCCTGGACAGCGCAGAGCCGCGTTTCGGTGTGGTGCTCATTTCCCGGGGTCGCGAGGTGGGCGGCGGCGACCGGCGCTGCGATGTCGGAACGCTGGCCAGGATCACCGAATGCGTCGATGCGGGTGCGGGCCGGTACGTACTTCGCTGCCGGATAGGCGAACGCATCAAGGTGTCGGAATGGCTGCCGGACGACCCGTACCCGCGGGCCCAGGCGCAGCTATGGCCCGATGAGCCGGGTCGGCCGGTAACCGGCCCGCAGTTCCGCGACCTCGAGGATCGCTTGCTGGCGCTGTTCGAGCGGATCGCTGCGGTGCGTGACGTCGAACTGCCGGACCGCGATGTGCTGCTCGCATACCCAGCCGAGGCCGCGGGCGACACCGGAAAGTCGCTGTATGCCTTGGCATCTCGTGTTCCGATGGGTCCGGCCGACCGGTATGCGGTGTTGTCGGCGGCCTCGGCTGCCGACCGGTTGGTCGCGATGCTGGAGGCCGTGGACTCGGTGGCCGCGATGATCGAGTTTCAGCTCTCGGAGTAGCCAGCCGGCCGGCACGCGGCTAGGGCGCCGCCGCGAACGCGCGCAGCGCCTCCACCTGCACCCGATCCAGCGAGGGCCGCACCTTTTCCCGGGCGGCGGCCAGGTCGGCCGCGGTGACGTCGTCGGCATCGATAGAGCGCCGCATCGCGGTCAGGGCGGCCTCGCGCAGCAGCGCCACACAGTCAGCGGCGCTGTACCCAACGAGGCCGGCGGCCACCGCGTCCAGATCGACGTCGGAGCTCAGCGGGATCGACTTGCCCGCGGTGCGCAGGATCTCCCCGCGCGCGTCAGCGTCGGGCGGTTCGACGAACACCAGCCGCTCCAGCCGACCGGGCCGCAGCAGCGCCGGATCGATCAGATCGGGCCGATTGGTCGCACCCAGCACGACGACATCACGCAGCGGGTCGATGCCGTCAAGCTCAGTCAACAGCGCGGCCACCACTCGATCGGTGACGCCGGAGTCGAAGCTCTGGCCGCGCCGCGGCGCCAGCGCGTCCACCTCGTCGAGAAATACCAGCGACGGCGCGGAATCGCGGGCCCGACGGAACAATTCGCGCACCGCCTTCTCCGACGACCCCACCCACTTGTCCATCAGCTCCGAACCCTTGACGGCAAGCACGCTGAGCTGCCCGGTGCTGGCCAGCGCGCGGACCACAAACGTCTTGCCGCAGCCGGGCGGGCCGTAGAGCAATACCCCGCGGGGCGGGTCCACCCCCAACCGGGAGAAGGTGTCCGGGTGCTGCAGGGGCCACAACACCGATTCGGTCAACGCCTGCTTGGCCTCGGCCATGTCGCCGACGTCGGCCAGGGTGACGCTGCCGACGTTGATCTCCTCGCTGCCCGAGCGGGACAGCGGACGGATGACGGTCAGCGCCCCGAGTAGGTCCTCCTGATCCAGCTTGGGTGACTGGCCATCGGCGCTGGCCCGCGACGCCGCTCGCAACGCCGCCTCGCGCATCAGGGCGGCCAGGTCGGCAACGACGAAACCCGGTGTGCGGCCGGCGATTTCGTCGAGGTCCAGCTCGCCGGCGGGTACGTCTTTCAGTAGTGCTTCCAGCAGCGATTTGCGAGTCGCGCCGTCGGGCAGGGGCAGGCTCAGTTCGCGGTCGCAG
>JAVROG010000200.1:0-9504 GCA_032162865.1 Mycobacterium sp.
CCGCCGCCTTCGATCCAGGCCTCCATGGAAAAGCAGATGAAGGCCGACCGGGAAAAGCGCGCGATGATCCTGACCGCCGAAGGCACCCGGCAAGCGGCAATCATGCAGGCGGAGGGACAGAAGGCGGCGCAGATCCTGGCCGCCGAGGGTGCCAAGCAGGCCGCGGTCCTGAACGCCGAGGCCGACAGGCAGTCTCGGGTGCTGCGCGCACAGGGTGAGCGCGCCGCCGCCTACCTGCGAGCGCAGGGGCAGGCCAAGGCCATCGAAAAGACATTCGCCGCCATCAAGGCCGGGCGTCCCACTCCGGAAATGCTCGCTTATCAGTACCTGCAGACACTGCCGGAGATGGCTCGTGGCGATGCCAACAAGGTGTGGATGGTGCCCAGCGATTTCGGTGCGGCGTTGCAGGGGTTCACCAAGTTGCTCGGCAAGCCCGGCGACGACGGGGTGTTCCGGTTCGAGCCGTCCCCGGTGGAAGACATTCCCAAGCATGCGTCCGACGCGGACGACCAGGAGGTCGCGGGCTGGTTCGCCGCCGAGACCGACGCGGCGAACCCCCAGGCGAGGACGACAACGGACGTCATACCCCGCAACCCGGTGGAACGCCCGCAAGATAGGCCGCCGGGGTTCCGTCAATAGGATTGCCGCATGAGCACTTTGACCTCACCCAGAATGTATGCGGCGCTGGCGGCGCTTCAGGCCGGCGACGCGGTTGCGTGCGCAATCCCGCTGCCGCCCATCACCACGGCGCTGGACACCGTCGGGCTCCCGGAAAACATTCGCCCCGTCTTGCCGGTGGTGAAGGCCGCCTCCGCTGTCGGGCTCGCCTCGGTCACGCGGTTCCCGGCGCTGGCGAGGCTGACCACGGCCATGCTCACGCTGTATTTCGTGCTGGCGGTGGGCGCCCACATTCGGGTGCGGGACAAGGTCGTCAATGCGCTTCCGTCGGTGCTGTTCCTCGCGCTGTTCGCGGCGATGACGGCGAAAGGGCCGGACGCTTAGTCTTCACGCTCGGCGGAAGCTCCCGGGTAGCGAAGGTGCGCCGACGTACCGCGCACCCTCGCGACCGTTTAGTCCTACCGCGGGGGAGTCGGTGACGCGCTAGGCCCTGCCGACGGCGATGCCGGCGGTTGACCAGGCCCAGGAGGCTGCTGCCCAGCGGGTCCGCCCGGGCCCATCGGAGGGGGGCCGCCGGGGAACGGGGGACGCATTCCCGGAGGACCCATCGGGGGTGGTGCCATACCCAGCGGACCCTTGGGCCCGGCCATCGGTCCGCCCATTGCGCCCGGCCCGCCCGGTCCGGCCATCGGGCCGCCCGGCCCGCCGGGGTGCGGGAAACCGAAGTGCGATGCCCCGGGCGGTCCGAACCCCGGCGGTGGCGGCGGGGGAGGTCCGAAGCCGAAGGCCATGATCACAGCGGCGGCACCGGCGGTGAAGGCGGCGCCGAAGAAGCCGCCCACCAGCCCGGCGCCGAGCACTGCGCGCGTGGAGTGGCGGCGTTTCTCCGCGACAACGGGTGCAGCTGCCGGTTCGGGTGCGGACACGACAGCTGGCTCCTCGGCAGCTGGCGTGGTGTGGTCGGAGGTCATGCGACTCCTCACGTCGTGGTTTGTTGGTAACCGCGACGGTAGGAGCCGAACTTGAAGTGGATCTGAAGAAATCAGCGCGGGCCGGGCGGCAACGGCGGCGGCACGGGTACCAGGCTGGAACCGATGTCTGGCCGACGCTGGGCGGCGACGGCGGCGAGACGCTGGACACCGGCGGCGGCGGTGGTGTCGAGGACGAATCGAGCGGCGACCTCCCGGGTAGCCGCGCCCGCCGTGTGAACAATGGGGACATGACGGATAGCCCTCGTGCGGATTGGTTCAGCGTCGGCGCTGCGCGGGTGCTTGTGGTCGAAGACTCTGAAACCATCCGTGAGATGGTCAGCGAGGCGTTGGACGATGTGGGCTACCACACCGACGCCCGTTGCGACGGAAACGGATTGGAAGAAGCGCTGGAAGGACTGCGGCCCGATCTGGTGGTGCTCGACGTGATGCTGCCGGGGCGGGACGGATTCGAACTGATCGACGTCATCCGCGAATGGGGCGACATCGGAATCGTGTTGATTACCGCCCGTGATGGCCTGCCGGACCGGTTGCGCGGCCTCGACGGCGGGGCTGACGACTACGTCGTCAAACCATTCGAACTCGCCGAATTGGTATCGCGGGTGGGTGCGGTGTTGCGGCGGCGCGGACGGCTGCCGAAGGTGGTGAAGATCGGCGACGTGATCCTCGACACCGATGCCGGGGTGGCGGCGCGCAACGGACATCCGCTGGACTTGACGGCTACCGAATTGCGGCTGCTGGGCTTCCTCGTGGAACAGCGCGGACGGATCGTCAATGCCAGTCAGATCCTCAACGCGGTGTGGGGCTACGACGCCTACGACGCCAACCTGGTGCAGGTGCACGTGAGCGGATTGCGGCGCAAGCTCGAAGCGCACGGGCCGCGGATTTTGCACACCGTGCGCGGCATCGGGTATCGCCTGCAGTCGCCGCGATCATGACGGGCGACCCCGTGACTCCCACTCCGTCGCTGCAGCGTCGGGTAATGCTGCTGGTGGTGGCGCTGCTGGCGGTGTTGTTGCTGGTGCTCGGTGCGACGGTCGATTTCAGCCTGGGCATGCAGGCCCGTCGAAATCTGCACGATCGGCTCCTCGCCGCCACGTCGCGCGCGGACGCACTGGTTGCGGCTCACACCGCTCCCGATCAGATGGCGGCCCAACTCAACGGCGGAAGTGTGCGAGCGCTGGTGGTCATGGCTGATGGTGCCACCTATGGTGATTCGGGCATCAGTCCCGACACCAAGGCGGGTTCTATGGTGCCGCCGCCGGGCTTTCCGCATCCGCATGGCCACCCGCCGGGACCGATGCCAATCCCGCCGTCCGGTCCGCCCCCTGGACCGCCGATGCTGCCGCCGCCTCCGCCGGGCATTCCGCCCGATGGCACCGCGACGGTCGTGGTGCATCCTCTGCCGGACGGGGCCCGGCTGATCCTGGTCGCCGACACCACGCAGACCACGCAGGTAACCCGCCAGTTGCGTGAACTGATGATCGGTGCCGGCTTGGCGACCCTGGCGGTGGCGGCGCTGTTGCTGATTGCCGTCAGCCGGGCGGCGTTGCGGCCATTGGACCGGCTGACGGCGCTGGCCAAAGACATCACGACCGGCGGCCGGGGCCGACGACTGCGACCATCGCGCACCGATACCGAGTTAGGCCGCGCGGCAAGCGCTTTCGACGGAATGCTGGACGCGCTGGAGGATTCCGAGCTACGCGCTCAACAGGCCGCCGAAGTCGCGCAGCGAGCCGAAGCCGCGACCCGGCAGTTCCTGGTCGACGCTGCTCACGAGTTGCGCACCCCGATCGCGGGCATCCAGGCCGCCGCCGAACAACTCGCCGCCAACGCCGGCCAGCAGGAGAACGACCCGGAGGCGCGCGGCCAATACCGGCGTGCCAGCCTGCTGCAGTCCGATGCCCGGCGTGCCGGACGTTTGGTCGCCGACATGCTGGACTTGAGCCGCATCGACGCCGGGATCAGCCTGGACCGGCACGACACCAACCTGGCCACCATCGTCGACGCCGAAGCGCAGCGGGCCGCGATGCTGGCTCCGCAGCTCTCGATCGTCCGCACCGGCCTCGAACAACTCACCGTCCTGGCAGACCCCACGCGCATTGCGCAGATCCTCTCCAACCTGCTCGACAACGCCCGCCGGCACACGCCGGCCGACGGTTCGATCACGATCGACCTAAGTGCCGACGGCGGCGATGCGATAGTGACGGTCAGCGATACCGGTCCGGGTGTCCCGGATGACGAGCGGTTTCGGATCTTCGAACGCCTGGTGCGCCTGGACGCCGGCCGCGACCGCGACCACGGCGGTGCCGGCCTGGGACTCTCGATCGCGCGGGCGCTGGCCCGAGCCCACGATGGTGACCTGATATGTGTGTTGCACGACGGCGGCGCCCGATTCCGGTTCAGCTTGCCGTTGGGGTAGGCAGCGTCAACCGGTTACGGCAGTGAGATTCCACTGAGTGAGCCACGGCCGCATCAGTTCGGCCACCGAAAACGTCGCCCGTATTGAGCATCCGGGGTTGGGGTCGTTGGGACGCCCGGCGCGAATGTGGATTCCCACCGCCGCAGCGCCGTTGTCATGGATGAGGTAGACCGGTCCGCCTGAGTCGCCGCATTCGCTGGCCGCCAGGAACACGACCTTGCTCTCGGTGACATCGGTGACCTGTCCGCATTCCATCCGACCCGTCATCATGCCGAATTTGCAGAGCTGCTGGCCGATCCGCACATCGTCGGCAACGCTCGCGACGGGCATCGAGCCGGTGATCGCCGGCGTCCTGGGGATCTTGTCGGACTCGAGCATGATCAGCCCGATGTCGTGGGCTTCGCCGCGAGTCCCCTCGATGATGGTCTGGTTGAACGTACCCACCGTCAGGTAGTCGTCGGACCCGGAGTTCATGCTCACTTTGCTTCCTTCGCCGGGTTTGTTGCAGTGACCTGCGGTGAGCACGCCGGTCTGGCCTTTGGCGTTGCGCACCAAAAACCCTGCGGTACAAGCCATTCCGCCACTGCCATCGGCAAAGGTAACGGCGATGGCGGTGCCTGGGCCGATCGCCGTCGCCGCAGGCAACCCGATGAGAGGCTGCGGAGGTGCCCGGTGGGGCCCCGGCAGGAACACGGCCGCCACGAACGCCGCCGCGCTGAAGAGCGCGACAACGGACAGCCGCCAGCTATAGGAGCGCTCCTCGTTCACCGCGCGTCGAGACGCCACCAACGGCCAAGCGGCCACCCCCAGGCACAGCAGCGCGCCGGCCAGAAACATGATCGTGCGCGCCGACGTCACGTTCGCAACCCCGAACACGGGATAAGTCTTGCAGTCAGTGGCTGACAGCCGACTCAGCGACGGGCTCCGAAATATCCGCCTCGGGGTGCGACGCGACGCGGTGATGCTGCCGGTATTGGCGGACTTCGTAGACCAGCCCGCACAGTCCCAGCGCACCCGTGCACACCGACACCAGAACCATCAGCGGGTTGCCGTCCCCGGCGAATGCGTTACCGACGACTACCACCGCGGCGGTACCCGGCAACAGACCGGCAAGGGTGGCCCACAGGTAGGGCATCACCCTTACAGCGGACGCGCCG
The DNA here is from genome assembly GCA_032162865.1 of Mycobacterium sp. Lineage (GTDB taxonomy): Bacteria > Actinomycetota > Actinomycetes > Mycobacteriales > Mycobacteriaceae > Mycobacterium. The sequence continues at coordinate 5,187 of JAVROG010000200.1, forward strand.
GCGGCGTAGTTGATCGCCGAGAAGGGCACGAAAGGAATGAACCGCAGCGACAGGATGGCCAGCCACCCACGCTCGCGCAGGCGCTGATCCAGCCGATCGACCACGCGGCTGCGAACCAGACGGTTCAACCGCCAACCAGTCGCACGCACCAGCAGCGTCGCGAGCACGGCGCTGGCCGCGCTGGCGGTCACCGCGATCACCACGCCGATGACCGGTCCGAAGAGCAACCCGGCCGCCAGGGTGAACGCCGTGCGGGGGAAAGGCGCCATGGTGACGACGGTGTGCACAATCCAAAACACCAGCGGAAACCAGGGCCCCAGCGATCGGGCCCAGTCGCGCATTTCTATCGCCGTTGGCAGTGGAACCAGAAGAGCTATCATCACCAACGCTGTGATTCCCACCACGGTGACCACCAGTCGCAGCACCGACCCCTGCCGCACCGCCGTCAAGGCAGCCAAAGCGATACCGCGCACCGTATCGGTGGTTTTGCAGATCGCGGCGCTTGTCACGGTGTCCAAGGGTACGGGGCGCAGGTGAATATCGAGTTGCCCCGGTCTGGCGTTTCGTCATTCCTGAGCCTCCGATCACAGCACCTCGATGCCGGAGTTGGGACGCCAATCAATTAGCCTTATTGGCTAAGCGACGATCCCGAAGTAACCCGAAGCAACCCTGGCAATTGCTGCGGAAACAGGAGCAAATCGGTGTCCATTGACGTACCCGAGCTCGCGGACCTAGAACAGGTTCGCCGGCGTTGGCGCAGTGCGGTCGCCGGTGTGCTCTCCAAGAGCACCCGAACCGACCCCGCCGAGCTGGGGGACCACCCTGAGCAGCGGTTGGATGCGCCGACCTATGACGGATTCGCGATCCGGCCGCTCTACACCGCATTCGACGAGCTGCCGGAGCCGCCGCTGCCCGGCCAATGGCCGTTCCTGCGCGGCGGCGACGCATTGCGCGACGTCAAATCCGGCTGGAAGGTGGCCGAGGCATTTCCGTTGCCGGGCAAGCCCGCGGGTGAGGCCAACGCCGCGCTGCTGAGCGCTCTCGGCGAGGGGGTCAGCGCGCTGCTGCTCCGGGTGGGGGAGTCTGGCGTGGCTCCGGATCAGCTGGAGACGCTGCTCGAGGGTGTGTACCTGAGTATGGCGCCGGTGATTCTGGACGCGGGTGCCGACTACACCGCCGCCGCCGATGCGATGCTGGCGCTTGTCGAAGAGGTCGAAGCTGACCAGCGCGCCACCGTGTCGGTAGACCTCGGCGCTGACCCGCTGACGGCGACGTTGATCGACCGCGACGTTCCGACGGTTGAGGATGTCGTCGCGGTTGCGAAACGCGTCGTCGGTACGCCGGGCGTGCGGGCCATCACCGTCGACGGACCCGCGTTCCACAATCTGGGCGCGACCGCTGCCTGGGAGCTCGCGGCCACCGTCGCGGCGGCTGTTGCCTATCTGCGGGTGCTCACCGAAGCCGGGTTGTCGGTCAGTGCGGCTTTAGGGCAGATCAGCTTTCGGCTGGCCGCTGACGATGACCAGTTCATGACGCTGGCCAAGATGCGGGCCGTGCGCCAGTTATGGGCGCGGGTCGCCGAGGTCGCGGGGGACCCCGACGGCGGCGCGGCCGTGGTGCACGCGGAGACATCGCTGCCGATGATGACCCAGCGCGACCCGTGGGTGAATATGCTGCGCAGCACGCTGGCCGCGTTTGGTGCCGGCGTCGGCGGCGCCGACACGGTGCTGGTGTATGCGTTCGACGTGTCCATCCCCGGTGGTTGGCCGGGCACCGCAACCAGTTTCGCGCGCCGGATCGCACGCAACACCCAGTTGCTGTTGCTGGAAGAGTCACACGTTGGCCGGGTGCTGGACCCCGCCGGTGGGTCGTGGTTCGTCGAAGACCTCACCAATCAGCTGGCCGAGCGGGCCTGGGAGCATTTTCAGTCCATCGAGTCGCACGGCGGTTTCGTCGACGCTCATGACTACCTGGCCGGCCAGATCGGGGACCTTGCGGCTAGACGCGCCGACGACATCGCCCATCGCCGGATGGCGATCACCGGCGTCAATGAATTCCCGAACCTCGGTGAAGCTCCACTGCCGCAAGGTGATTCGTTGGGCCGAGCCGGGGTGGTGGTGCGTTACGCCGCCGAGTTCGAAGCGTTGCGTGATCGCTCCGACGTCTACCTTGCCGAGCACGACAAGAGACCGCAGGTGCTGTTGCTGCCGGTGGGCCCACTGGCCGAGCACAACATTCGCACGACGTTCGCGTCGAATCTGTTGGCCTCGGGGGGCATCGAGGCAGCCAACCCGGGAACGGTCGACGCGGAAGGCGTGGCCAAGGCCATCACTGAAGCGGGGTCGCCGACGGTGGCGGTGATCTGCGGCATCGACAAGCGCTACGCAGACGAGGCGGCCGGCATTGTGCGGGCGGCCCGCGATGCCGGCATCGAGCGGGTGTACCTGGCCGGGCCGGAGAAGGCGCTGGGCGACGTGGAAGATCCGGCGCACCGGCCCGATGAATTCTTGACCGCGAAAATCAATGCGGTTGAAGTGCTTTCGAGCCTGCTCACTCGGTTGGGAGCCTAGATGACTGTGCATGATGTCGCCGGCGATGCGGCTCCGGTCACAGTACAGGCCGTAATCGGTAGTTTTTCCGACGTCCCGTTGCGCGGTGAGCGGACCATCGAAACGCCCACCGAAGCCCAAGTGGAAGAGCACATCGCCGCGGCCGCGAAAGCCCACTGGTACACCCCGGATCAGCTGTTGTGGGAGACGCCCGAGGGCATCGACGTCAAGCCGGTGTATATCGCCGAAGACCGAGCCGCGGCCGGGGAGGACGGCTACCCGCTCAACAGCTTTCCCGGCGAGCCGCCGTTCGTGCGTGGCCCGTACCCGACGATGTATGTCAACCAACCGTGGACCATTCGTCAGTACGCCGGATTCTCTACCGCCGCGGAGTCCAACGCCTTCTACCGCCGCAATCTGGCCGCCGGCCAGAAGGGCCTGAGTGTGGCTTTCGACCTGGCTACCCACCGCGGGTACGACTCCGACCATCCCCGTGTTCAGGGTGACGTCGGAATGGCCGGTGTGGCAATCGATTCCATTCTCGACATGCGTCAGTTGTTCGACGGGATCGACCTGTCGATGGTGTCGGTGTCGATGACGATGAACGGCGCCGTGCTGCCGATCCTGGCGTTGTACGTAGTGGCCGCCGAGGAGCAGGGGGTGCCCCCGGAGAAGTTGGCCGGCACCATCCAGAACGACATCCTCAAAGAGTTCATGGTCCGCAATACCTACATCTATCCGCCAAAGCCTTCGATGCGGATCATCTCCGATATCTTCGCCTACACCAGCGTCAAGATGCCGAAGTTCAACTCGATCTCGATTTCCGGCTACCACATCCAAGAGGCCGGTGCCACAGCGGATTTGGAGCTGGCCTACACCCTGGCCGACGGTGTGGAGTACATCAAGGCGGGCCTGGACGCCGGTCTGGACATCGACAAGTTCGCGCCGCGGCTGTCCTTCTTCTGGGGTATCGGCATGAACTTCTTCATGGAGGTCGCCAAGCTGCGGGCCGGTCGGCTGCTGTGGAGCGAGCTGGTCGCTAAGTTTGACCCCAAGAGCGCCAAATCGCTTTCCTTGCGTACGCATTCGCAAACCTCGGGCTGGTCACTGACCGCCCAGGACGTGTTCAACAACGTGGCTCGCACCTGCATCGAGGCGATGGCCGCGACCCAGGGTCACACCCAGTCGTTGCACACCAACGCGCTCGATGAGGCGCTGGCGTTGCCCACCGACTTCTCCGCTCGGATTGCCCGCAATACCCAATTGGTGCTGCAGCAGGAGTCCGGTACCACCAGGCCGATCGATCCATGGGCCGGCTCCTACTACGTGGAGTGGCTGACCCATCAGCTGGCGATGCGGGCCCGCGCCCACATCGAGGAGGTCGCCGAGCACGGTGGCATGGCCCAGGCGATCGGCGAGGGGATTCCCAAGCTGCGCATCGAGGAAGCGGCCGCGCGTACCCAGGCCCGCATCGACTCGGGTCAGCAGCCGGTGATCGGGGTGAACAAGTACCAGGTTGTCGAGGACCAGGAGATCGAGGTGCTCAAGGTCGAGAACAGCCGGGTGCGTAGCGAGCAGTTGGCCAACCTCAAACAGCTGCGGGAAAGTCGCGACAAGGAGGCCGTCGAAGCCGCCCTCGCCGAGTTGACCCGCGCGGCCGAGGCGCCCTCCGGCGCAGCCGGCAAGGAAGATCCGGACGGACTCGGCAACAATCTGATGGCCCTGGCCATTAACGCGGCCCGGCACAAGGCGACCGTCGGCGAGATCTC
>JAVROG010000201.1:0-35480 GCA_032162865.1 Mycobacterium sp.
GCCCATGAGCACTGTTCTACACCGTTGACCAACAAGGTTCCAGATCGTCACTGGGTCTCGCCGGGTCTCATTCGGCATCAACGGGTTTCGGTCACCGCAGTCCACTTCGCCTCGATCCGCCCGTAACGCCACACCAAAAGCGCGGTGGCCCAGGCGGTGACGAACATCCCGACGACGACAAAGCCGACCGTGTTCAGGTCGAGGCCGGCGAGCCAGTCCCAGAACGGGCCGTGCCAGCCGAGCTGGTCGGCGAACAGGCCGAGGAGTTCCACCGTGCCGATCAGCAGCGCGACCGCCACCGATAGTCCGGTGATGGCGATGTTGTAGTAGATCTTGCGGACCGGGTTGGAGAACGCCCAGCCGTAGGCGAAGTTCATGAACGAGCCGTCGATGGTGTCCAGCAGACACATGCCTGCGGTGAACAGCACCGGCAGACAAAGGACGGCATACCAGGGCAACCCGGAGGCTGCGCTGGTCCCAGCGAGAACGAGCAGTGCGATCTCGGTGGCGGTGTCGAATCCCAGGCCGAAGAGCAGTCCGACCGGATACATATGCCAGGACTTGGTGATCGACTTGGTGATGCGGCCGAGAAACCGATTGATCAAACCGCGGTTGTCCAATTGCTGGTCGAGTTCCGTTTCGTCGTACTCGCCACGGCGCAGCCGCACGAATACCCGGAGTATGCCGAACAGGACGATTGCATTGAGGATGGCGATCAGATAGAGGAACAGGCCCGAGATGCTGGTGCCGATCAAGCCGGTGTAGTGGTGCAGGTTCGAGGAATCGTTCTCGACCGGCTCGGCCGCGGCCTTCATGACGGCCCTCGACCCGGTCGCCAGCAGCAGAGCCAGCGCGAAAACCACCGTGGCGTGGCCCAGCGCGAAAAAAAATCCCACGGCAACAGGACGTTGTCCGTCGCTCATGAGTTTGCGGGTGGTGTTGTCGATGGCGGCGATATGGTCGGCGTCGAACGCGTGCCGCAACCCCAGGGTGTAGGCAGTGAGCCCGATACCGACACCAAATGTCTTGCCGCCCAAACTCAGATGTGCCGGCTCTACCACGACGACCAGGGTTATCCAGCCAATCAGATGCAGGGCTGCGATCACCGCGAGCATCAGTCCCATCCGCCACCATTGCGCCGGTGACACGAGACTGCGCAGTGTGGACTGCGCGGGCGAGGGGTCCTTCCAATGTTGAGCTATCCATCGACTTTAGGGTCGCGTTCGAGCTGAATGCAAGTGACTTGCAGGAAGGTGCCGGTCGGGTGGGCGTTGGCAATCTCAGCATTTGGCGCGACACTGGTCAGGTGACGATTGAACCGGCGGGGTTGGACCCGGCGGCCACCGAACGGATCGGCGAATTCCTACGTGCGCGAGGGCTGCGCCGGATGGCGTCGCGGATCCAGGTCTTGGCGGTGATCGAACCAATCAACGGGCACCTGTCGGTGGCCGAGATCCGCAACCGGTTGCCTGCGTGCTTGCCGGCTGGTGTTCAGCCGCCCGACCTTGCGACCATCTACCGCACGGTGACCACGCTCGTCGATGAGGGCGTCTTGCACGCGCTGACCCTCGATGGGGGGGTCACCACCTACGGGATGGCCACCGCTCCGCACCATCATGCGGTGTGCACCCAATGCAAGGCGATCATCGAAGTTCCTGCGCGACAGCTGAGCTCGGCTCTTGAGCACGCGAGGGCGGGAAGTTCCTTCGCGCTCTCCGAACAGGCCGGCCTCACACTGAGGGGCCTTTGCCCGGCCTGTCAGGCTGATGTCACTGAAGGTCCAGCAGCGCGTTCTCGATCACCTCGGGCAGTGCCGGGTGGATCCAGTACTGACCGCGGGCCATCTCAGAGGCGGTAAGTCCGAAGCTCATCGCCTGGATCAGCGGCTGAATCAGCATCGATGCCTCGTGTCCCATGAAATGCGCGCCCAGCAAGCGGCCGGTGCCACGCTCGGCGATCAGCTTGACGATCCCGGTGGTGTCCTCCATCGCCCAGCCGTAGGCGACGTCGCCGTAGTCCTGAATCTTGACCGAGATGTCGTATCCCTGCGCCAGCGCCTGATTTTCGGTAAGCCCGACGCTGGCCAGCTGCGGATCGGTGAACACCGCAGACGGCACGAACCGATGATCGGTGACGGCCATCGATTCGGTGTCATCCCAGTCGCACAGCAGATTGTGTGCCACCACGCGCGCTTCGTGGTTGGCGACGTGCTTGAGCTGGTATGGCGACGAGACATCGCCGAGTGCGAAAACGTTACGCGCTGAAGTTCTTTGGTATTCGTCCACGACCACCCGGCCGAACTCGACGTCGACGCCAGCCTGGTCGAGGTCCAGCAGATCGGAGTTGGGTGTCCGGCCGGTCGCCACCAGCAGTAGGTCGGCGTCGATCGTGCTGCCGTCGTCCAGTTTGACGGTGACGCCGGAGCCGCGATTTTCGGCGCCGACAATGTTGCGCTGTGCGCGCAACTCCCACTTGTTGGCTGCGAGGCGGGTAAACCGTTCGCAGATGGCGTCGTCGGAGTGCTTGAGCAGGGTGCCGCCGCGCATCACGATGGTGACCTGCACCCCGAGTGCGGAAAACACATGCGCGAATTCCGCTGCCACGTAACCGCTTCCGACGATCATCAGGTGCTCGGGCAGCGCGGGTATCCGCATGACGGTGTCACTGGTGTGGTAGGTCACGCCGGAGTCGTGAATTGCCGGCGGGACCAGCGGCCGTGAGCCCGTCGCGATCACCACCTGCTCGGCGGTGAACTCGTCACCGGATTCGGTGCGCAGCAGGTAACGCCCGTCGGACTGCACCGGTCCGAAACGGATGTGCTGGCCGTACACATCGACATTGGGCAAGGAACGCCGATAGTCTTCGCCGCTGTTCGCGACCGGGTCGATGCGGCCGAACACGCGCGAAACGATGTCGTCCCAGCGCACCCCGTCGAGGTGTGCGTCCACGCCGTACTTGGCGGCTTCCCGGATGGTCTGGGCGACCTCGGCGGCGTAGACGAACATCTTCGTCGGGATGCATCCTACGTTCAGACAGGTGCCGCCGAAGGTGCCCTGCTCGCAGATCGCCACCCGTTTGGACTTATAGCGTTCGTCGACAATCGTGTTGCCCGAACCGGTTCCGATGATAGCGACGTCGTAGGTCTCCATAGGGGTGGTCACCCTTTCCCCGACGAAGCCGAGGCGTCGGTGTCGTTGTGTCTGCTGAGTTGATCCTCAAGCCAGCGATCGAGATGGCGATACGCTATCTGGCGTGGCTGTGCCAGGGACAGGAACACATCGTGTTTGGCATCCACCACGGGAATGATGGTGCTGCGGTTTCCGATACAACCGGCCCAGCGGGCGATCTGGCTGACATCGAGCACCGCGTCACCGCATTCCAGCGCGGCGGGTCCGGCGGTTTCGGCCACCGTGTGATCCGAACGCAAAATCAGGTTGGGTACACCGACGTCGAGTCCGCGATGCAGCTTCGCCTGGCCGCGGCGCACGGCGTGCAGCCAGCCGAAAGTGATCGGGAAGCCGCCTAATGGCTTCCATTGCAGGTTGTAGTCGAACTCGCCGTGGTAGTCGCGGTGCAGGCTGGATCCGTAGCCGCCGGCGCTGCTGCCCCGGGCGATGCCCTTGCTGCGCATCCGCGACATCGCGCCGATGGCGGCAGAGGTCACGCCGAGGCGCAGGATCGCCCGGCCCTGCAAATCGAGAAAGGGGCTGTTGAGCACCAGCCCCGCGACACCGGCCAGCGCGCTTTCCCGCCGCAGGCGGTCCAGCCACAGCGACACGATCAGACCGCCGGCCGAATGCCCGTACACCAGGATTTTGATGTCCCGGGACTTCTCGCGAACGAGTGTCAGCGCCCGGTTGAGTTCGGCGTCGTAGTGGGCGAGGTTGCTGGTGAAGTGGGGTGTCTGATCCGCCCGGTGGGAGCGACCGCACTTGCGCAGGTCAAGCGCGTAGAACAGGAAGCCGCGGTCGGCGAAGTGATCGGCCAACGCGGTATTGAAGAAATAGTCGGTGTAGCCGTGCACCGCCAACACGGCGTGGTCTGCCGCAGCGGTGTCGCCCCTCCGGATCAGGGTTGCGACGATGTCGCCCTCGCCGTCGGGATCGGGGCCGAGCGGGAGGGTGTACTGCCAGTAGCCGGGCAGGACGTCGGGCACCCAGCCTGTCGCCGTCACCGGGCCAGCTTAAAGCGCCAGAGATGTGCGTCTCGAAACGGCCGACCATCGCCGCGGCTTGTTGCGGCGATAACCTTGGGGAACCCGCCGACCTGGAAAGGACCAATGATCCGGTGGCAGAACTAGCCATAACCGACGTCGTGCTGGTGGGTGCCGGGATCATGAGTGCCACCCTGGGTGCGATTCTGCGGCGGCTGGAACCGGATTGGTCGATCACCGTGATCGAACGACTGGACGGCGTCGGTGCCGAAAGTAGCGGTCCGTGGAACAACGCCGGCACCGGCCACGCTGGACTGTGCGAAATGAACTACACGCCAGCCAGACCCGATGGCTCGATCGACATCGCCAAAGCGGTGCTGATCAACGAGCAGTTCCAGATCACCCGCCAGTTCTGGGCGTATGCGGTGGAAAACGGGATCTTGGGCGACGTGCGGAGCTTCCTCAACCCGGTCCCGCACGTGAGTTTCGTACATGGCGCTCCCGGCGTCGACTATCTGCGGCGGCGCCGCGACGCGTTGGCGCGCAACCCGTTGTTCGCGGCCACCGAGTTGATCGATGATGCCGACGAGTTCGCCCGCCGACTGCCGTTCATGGCCGCCAAACGGAATTTCTCCGAGCCGGTTGCCCTCAACTGGGCCTCCGACGGCACGGACGTCGACTTCGGTGCGCTGACCCGACAGCTCGTCGGCTACTGCGTGCGCACCGGTGCCACCGTGTTGTTCGGTCACGAGGTGCGCACCATGTCCCGCCGGTCCGATGGCAGCTGGACCTTGACCGTCGGTAACCGACGCACCGGTGAAAAGCGCAAGCTGAACGCCAAGTTCGTCTTCGTCGGTGCCGGCGGCGATGCCCTGCCGTTGTTGCAGAAGGCCGGCATCGACGAGATCAAGGGCTTCGCCGGTTTCCCGATCGGCGGCCGCTTCCTGCGGACCAACAATCCCGCGCTCTCCGCGGCGCACCGGGCCAAGGTGTACGGCGCCCCGTCGGCGGGAGCCCCGCCGCTGGGCGCTCTGCACCTCGATCTCCGGTTCGTCAACGGCAAACCGTGGTTGGTGTTCGGGCCCTACGCCGGCTGGTCCCCGAAATTCCTGAAACACGGACACCTCAGCGATCTGCCCCGGTCGATCCGGCCGAACAACCTGTTGTCCATGCTCGGTGTCGGAGTGGGGGAGTTGACTCTGGTCAACTATCTGATCAACCAACTGCGCCTCGCCGAACCCGACCGGATCCGAGCCCTGCGCGAATTCGCGCCCAGTGCAGCGGATCCGGATTGGGAACTGACCGTGGCCGGTCAGCGGGTGCAGGTAATCCGGCGCGACAGGCGCAAAGGCGGGGTGCTGGATTTCGGCACCACCATCGTGGGCGCGGCGGACGGCAGCATCGCTGGGCTGCTGGGCGGTTCGCCGGGCGCATCGACGGCTGTGCCTGCGATGTTGGAGGTGCTGGAGCGCTGTTTCGCCAACCGGTATCCGTCCTGGCTGCCTACCCTGAAGGAGATAGTGCCTTCGCTGGGAGCGCAACTGTCGCGTGAACCCGCCTTGTACGACGAGTTGCGGTCGTGGACCGCCAGCACACTACAGTTGGATGCCGCATGACGCGCGCAGAGGAGAGCGGCACGAATGACTGAAGCGTTACGCCGGGTCTGGGCCAAAGACCTTGACGCGCAGATACTTTACGAGCTCCTCAAGCTCCGTGTCGAGGTGTTCGTGGTGGAACAGGCTTGCCCCTACCCGGAGCTGGATGGGCGCGACCTGCTCGCCGAGACCCGGCACTTCTGGCTGGAAACACCTGAGGGAGAAGTGATCTGCACGCTGCGGCTGATGGAAGAACACGCCGGTGGTGAGAAGGCGTTCCGGATCGGCCGGGTGTGCACGAAGCGCAGCGCGCGCGGCCAGGGCCAGGCGACCCGCCTGCTGCGCGCCGCGCTGGCCGAGGTGGGCGACTATCCGTGCCGGATCGACGCGCAGAAATACCTCGCGGACATGTATACCCAGCACGGGTTCATCCGTGCCGGTGACGATTTCCTCGATGACGGCATACCGCACGTGCCGATGCTCAGGCCCGGTTCAGGGCCTGGTTCAGGACCCGGTCCCGGCCTAGGTCCGGCGGGCGCCCGGTGAAGCCCTATCCCTTCAGCGCCATCGTCGGGCACGACCAACTGCGGCTCGCGCTGCTGTTATGCGCCGTGCGCCCGGAGATCGGCGGTGCGCTCATCCGTGGCGAGAAGGGCACCGCCAAATCGACCGCCGTGCGCGGACTGGCCGCATTGCTGTCGGCCGCGACCGGATCCGGCGGTGCCGGACTGGTCGAGATGCCGTTGGGGGCCACCGAGGACCGGGTGGTGGGGTCGCTGGACCTGCAGCGGGTGCTGCGCGACGGCGAACACGCGTTTTCGCCAGGACTGCTGGCCCGCGCCCACGGCGGCGTGCTTTATGTCGACGAGGTCAACCTCTTGCATGACCACTTGGTCGACATCCTGCTCGACGCCGCCGCGATGGGGCGCGTGCACATCGAACGCGACGGCATCTCCCATTCCCACGAGGCGCGGTTCGTGCTGATCGGAACGATGAATCCCGAAGAGGGCGAACTGCGTCCGCAGCTGCTGGACCGTTTCGGGCTCACCGTCGATGTCCAGGCATCACGTGACGTGGACGTGCGGGTGGAGGTGATCCGCGAGCGGATGGCCTACGAAGCCGACCCCGACGCGTTCGCCGAACGCTACGCCGACGCTGACGCCGAGCTGGCAAGGCGGATTGCGGCAGCCCGGGCGGTCGTCGACGATGTGGTGTTGCCGGACAACGAGTTACGGCGGATCGCGGCGCTGTGCGCGGCGTTCGATGTCGACGGCATGCGGGCCGACCTGGTGGTGGCTCGCACCGCCGTCGCCCACGCCGCCTGGCGGGGTGCCCGCAGTGTCGACGAACAGGACATCCGGGTGGCGGCCGAGCTGGCGTTGCCGCATCGCCGTCGCCGGGACCCCTTCGACGATCACGGCATCGACCGCGACGAACTGGACGAGGCGCTGGCGAAGGCCTCCGAAGGCCAAGTAGCCAACTCCCCGCATGACCCGGAACCGGACCCCGATCCGCCCGGCGGCGGTCAATCCGCCGATGAGCATGCCCCGCAATCGAATTCGCAACCTCAACGCGCGCCGCAGCCCTGCTCAATGGGCGACGACCCGCAGCGCCCGGCTTCGCCGCCCTCGCGGTCGTCGCCGGGCTCAAGTGCCCCGCCGGCGAAGGTCTTTCGCACCCGGGCTTTGACGATCCCAGGAGTCGGCGAGGGAGCGCCCGGTCGACGATCACGCGCTCGCAACGCCTCGGGCAGCGTGGTAGCCGCCGCCGACCCGCGTGACGCGGGTGCGCATGGCCTGCACCTGTTCGCCACCGTGCTGGCTGCGGCCGAGCACGCCCGCGGAGCGGGGGCGTTGCGGCTGCTACCCGACGATCTGCGCCGGGCAGTGCGCGAGGGCCGCGAGGGCAACCTGGTGATCTTTGTCGTCGACGCGTCCGGATCGATGGCCGCCCGCGACCGCATGGCGGCCGTCAGCGGTGCCGCGATGTCGCTGTTGCGCGATGCCTACCAGCGACGGGACAAAGTCGCCGTCGTCACCTTCCGGCAGCAGCAGGCCAAGATATTGTTGCCGCCGACGTCCTCGGCGCACATCGCCGGGCGGCGGCTGGCCCAGTTCGACACCGGCGGCAAGACGCCGCTGGCCGAAGGTCTGCTGGCCGCGCGCGAACTCGTGCTCCGGGAGAAGGTTCGCGACCGGGCGCGGCGTTCCCTGGTGGTGGTGCTGACCGATGGTCGCGCGACCGCCGGCCCGGACCCGTTGGGCCGCAGCCGAATCGCAGCGGCACGGTTGGTCGCTGAAGGCGCCGCCGCCGTCGTCGTGGACTGCGAGACGTCGTATGTGCGACTGGGACTGGCCGGCCAGCTGGCCCGCCAGCTGGGGGCTCCGGTCATCCGGCTGGAGCATCTGCACGCCGACCATCTGACCCAGGCCATTCGTAGCGTGGCCTGAGTATGGACCGGTAATCACTCATGCCACAGGGCAATCCGATCGACGTCCCAGCCGATGGCCTGACCACTCGGGCCCGGCGCAACACCCCGATCCTGGCGGTGCACACCGGCGACGGCAAAGGGAAATCGACGGCCGCGTTCGGAATGGCATTGCGGGCCTGGAATGTCGGACTGGACGTCGCGGTCTTCCAGTTCGTCAAGAGTGCGAAGTGGAAAGTCGGCGAAGAATCGGCGTTCCGGGAGCTGGGCCAATTGCACGACCAGCGTGGGGTCGGCGGCGCAGTGGAATGGCACAAAATGGGCGCCGGCTGGTCTTGGATACGCAAGTCGCGTACGGCAAGCGACGTCGACCATGCCGCGGCAGCCGCAGACGGCTGGGCCGAGATCGCCCGACGGCTCGAGGCGCAGCGCCATGACTTCTATGTGCTCGACGAGTTCACCTACCCGCTGAAGTGGGGTTGGCTCGACGTCGACAGCGTGGTGGAAGCCCTGGTGACACGACCCGGCCACCAGCATGTGGTGATCACCGGCCGCGACGCACCGCCGCGCCTGGTCGAGGCCGCCGACCTGGTGACCGAGATGACCAAGGTGAAGCACCCGATGGATGCGGGCCGAAAAGGCCAGAAGGGCATCGAGTGGTGAACCCGCTGACCCGGATCGTCAGGTGACGCCAACCCCGGCGGTCATCATCGCCGCTCCCGCTTCCGGCAGTGGAAAGACCACCGTTGCAACGGGTTTGATCGGTGCGTTGCGTCAAGCCGGCCATCGGGTGGCGCCGTTCAAGGTGGGCCCCGACTTCATCGACCCCGCCTACCACGCGCTGGCAGCGGGGCGGCCCGGCCGCAACCTCGACCCGGTGCTGGTGGGGGAGCGGCTCATCGGCCCGCTATTTGCGCACGGCACCCACGGCACCGACATTGCGGTGATCGAAGGAGTGATGGGCCTTTTCGACGGGCGGATCGCTGAGGCTGCGACCGGCCCGGCGGCCGGGTCCACCGCGCACGTCGCCGGCTTACTCGGAGCGCCGGTGATCCTGGTGGTCGATGTGCGCGGCCAGAGCCACAGCATCGCCGCACTGCTGCACGGCTTTTCCACGTTCGACACGCAAACCCGGGTTTGCGGCGTCATCCTCAACCGGGTCGGGACGCCCAGGCACGAGCAGGTATTGCGACAGGCGTGTGAACAGGCCGGTGTCGCGGTGTTGGGGGCGATTCCGCGCGTCGCCGAATTGGAGCTCCCGACAAGGTATCTGGGGCTGGTGACCGCGGTGGAATACGGCCGCCACGCCGAGCAGGCGATCGAGGCGATGACGGCTCTGGTGGCTCGTCACGTCGACTTGCCCGCCGTAGTGGCGGCCGCCGGGAGCCGGGTCAGCGATCCGCCGTGGGATCCGGTGGCGGCGCTGGAAGGGGTGCCCGGCGCCATAACCCGAGCAGCGCGAGCGCCGAAAGCAGTGGTCGCCCTGGCCTCGGGCAAGGCGTTCAGCTTCGGCTACGCCGAGCATGCGGAGCTGTTGCGGGCCGCGGGCGCCGAAGTCGCCGAGTTCGACCCGCTCAGCGACACCCTGCCCGACGGTGCGAATGCCGTGCTGTTGCCCGGCGGGTTCCCCGAGCAGTTCACCGCGGAACTGTCGGCTAATGACACGGTCCGGCGCCAAATCGCGGAACTGGCCGCCGCGGGTGCGCCTGTGCATGCCGAATGCGCGGGCCTTATTTACCTGGCCACCGAACTCGACGGATCCCCGATGTGCGGAGTGCTGGCCGGATCAGCGCGGTTCACCCAGCAGCTCAAACTGGGATATCGCGACGCCGTCGCGGTCGCCGAGTCCGCCCTCTACTCAGTCGGCCAGCGTGTGATCGGACACGAATTCCACCGGACCGCAGTCAGTTTCACCGACAGCTACCAGCCGGCCTGGGTGTACCGGGGTCAGGAGCTGGACCGGGTACGAGATGGCGCGGTGTACGCCGGCGTACATGCGTCGTACTTGCACACCCATCCAGCGGCAACACCCGGTGCGGTGGCACGCTTCGTCGCGCACGCCACTCGCACGACGACAACCGAACATTAAGATTGCCCGGGTGACCGAGAGCCCCTACCTGGTGGGACTGCGACTGACCGGCAGAAAGGTCGTCGTCGTCGGCGGGGGCAGCGTCGCGCAGCGTCGGTTACCACTACTTATTGCCAGCGGCGCCGACGTGCAGGTCATCTCGCGGAGGGCTACGCAGTCCGTCGAGGCGATGGACGGAATCACGCTTTCGCTGCGCGAATACCGTGCCGGCGACCTGGACGGCGCCTGGTACGCGATCGCAGCCACCGACGATCCGCAGGTCAACGAGGCCGTTGTTGCCGAAGCCGAACGGCTCCGGATCTTCTGCGTCCGCGCCGACATCGCCGTCGAGGGAACGGCGGTCACTCCGGCGTCGTTCGAGTACGCGGGTCTGTCGGTGGGTGTGCTGGCCGGCGGGGAGCACCGCCGTTCGGCGGCCATCCGGTCGGCGATCCGCGAGGCACTGCAACTCGGGACCATCACCCCGGAAGGCTTCGTGAGCTCCGACTCCGATGTTCTTCGAGGCGGCGTGGCGCTGGTCGGCGGCGGTCCCGGTGATCCCGAACTGATCACCGTCCGCGGCCGACGTCTGCTTACCCAGGCCGATGTGGTGGTCGCCGACCGACTCGCGCCCCCCGAATTGCTCGCCGAGCTGCCGCCGCACGTCGAAGTCATCGATGCCGCCAAAATACCGTACGGCCGGGCCATGGCCCAGGACGCGATCAACGCCGTATTGGTCGAGCGGGCCAAGTCTGGGAAGTTCGTGGTCCGCCTCAAAGGAGGCGACCCGTTCGTCTTCGCGCGCGGTTACGAGGAAGTCCTGGCGTGCGCCGAAGCCGGAATATCGGTGACCGTGGTGCCCGGTGTGACGAGTGCCATAGCCGTACCCGCTTTGGCGGGCGTTCCCGTCACTCATCGGGCCATAAATCATGAGTTTGTGGTGGTCAGCGGCCATTTGGCGCCCGACCATCCCGAATCGTTAGTGAATTGGGATGCTTTGGCAGCAATGTCAGGAACCATTGTTTTGCTCATGGCCGTCGAACGCATCGAACTCTTCGTCGCCGCGCTGTTGAAGGGCGGCCGACCTGCGGATACTCCGGTGTTAGTGGTCCAACACGGAACGACAGCCGCGCAACACACATTGCGGGCGACCCTGATTGACACGCCGGAGAAGGTCCGAGCGGAGGGGATCCGACCTCCCGCGATCATCGTCATCGGGCCCGTAGCGGGCTTGAAAAGGGCCTGAGCGCCGCTCGGGGTTTAAACAATTCTTAAGATTACTGTAAGGTAACCTGCTATGACGGCTCTCAACGAATCAGAGCGGGCAGTCCACAATTGGGCGGATGGACGCCCCGATTGTTCGGCCCAAGAGCGTCCCACGCGATCGGTGGAGACCACCTTGCAACAGCGCATGAGCAGGTATTACCCGACCTGGTTGCCTTCGCGACGGTTCATCGCCGCGGTTATCGCAATCGGCGGGATGCAGCTCCTGGCGACGATGGACAGCACCGTCGCCATCGTTGCGCTTCCTAAGATTCAAAACGAGCTGAGCCTCTCCGATGCCGGTCGTAGCTGGGTAATCACCGCCTACGTGCTGACGTTCGGCGGGCTGATGCTGCTCGGTGGCCGACTTGGCGACACCATCGGCCGCAAGCGCACCTTCATCGTCGGCGTCGCGCTGTTCACCATTTCCTCGGTGCTGTGCGCGGTCGCCTGGGACGAGGTGACGTTGGTCATCGCCCGGCTGTCGCAGGGCGTGGGATCGGCCATCGCGTCGCCCACCGGTCTGGCACTGGTAGCGACCACCTTTCCCAAGGGGCCGGCGCGTAACGCCGCTACCGCGGTGTTCGCCGCGATGACCGCAATCGGCTCGGTAATGGGCCTGGTAGTCGGCGGTGCACTGACCGAGTGGTCGTGGCGCCTGGCGTTCCTGGTGAACGTGCCGATCGGACTTGTGATGATTTACCTGGCCCGCACCGCGCTGCGGGAGACCAACCGGGAGCGGATGAAGCTCGACGCCACCGGGGCGATGCTGGCCACGCTGGCGTGCACCGCCGCCGTTTTCGCCTTCTCGATCGGTCCGGAAAAGGGCTGGATCTCGGTCACCACGATCGGCTCGGGGGTGGTGGCCATCGCGGCTGCTATCGCCTTCGCCATCGTGGAGCGAACCGCCGAAAATCCCGTCGTCCCGTTCGAGCTGTTCCGCGACCGAAACAGGTTGGTCACCTTCGTCGCGATCTTCTTGGCCGGCGGCGTGATGTTCAGTCTGACCGTCTCCATCGGCCTTTACGTGCAGGACATTCTCGGCTACAGCGCGCTCGGCGCGGGCATTGGCTTCATCCCCTTCGTCATCGCGATGGGTATCGGCCTGGGCATTTCGTCGCAGCTGGTGGCCCGGTTCTCGCCGCGGGTGCTGACGATCGGCGGTGGCTGGCTGTTGCTGGGCGCGATGCTGTACGGCTCGTGGTTCATGCACCGCGGCGCTCCTTACTTCCCCAACTTGGTCGTGCCGATCGTGATCGGAGGGATCGGGATCGGGATGGTTGTCGTCCCGCTGACGCTCGCGGCGATCGCCGGCGTGGGCTTCGACCAGATCGGCCCGGTATCGGCGTTGACGCTGATGCTGCAGAGCCTCGGCGGACCGCTGGTGTTGGCCGTCATCCAGGCCGTAATCACCTCGCGCACGCTCTACATGGGCGGGACCACCGGCCCGGTGAAGTTCATGAACGAAGCGCAGTTGCATTCGCTGGACCAGGGCTACACCTATGGCCTGCTGTGGATAGCCGGAGCGGCCATCATCGTCGGCTGTGCGGCGCTGTTCATCGGCTACACCCCGGAACAGGTCGCGCACGCGCAAGAGGTCAAGGAAGCGATCGACGCGGGAGAGCTGTAACTCCGGCGGCTCAGCGCTCGACGTCGACACCGTACTGCGCGGGCCAGGACGCGCACTGAAATCCCTGGACGCACACTCAAAGCCCGACAACCCGAACGGCGTGGCACCGCGCCCGCCGCTGGGGAATTCTCCGGCAAGTAGGCTGGCCCGCTGTGATCACCCGGATGTCCGAGCTGTTCCTGCGCACCCTGCGCGACGACCCTGCCGACGCGGAAGTGCCCAGCCACAAACTGCTGATCCGAGCCGGATACGTCCGGCCCATCGCGCCCGGGTTGTACAGCTGGCTCCCGCTCGGCCTCAAAGTGCTGCGCAACATCGAAAGCATCGTCCGTGAGGAGATGAACGCGATCGGCGGCCAGGAGATCCTGTTTCCCGCTCTTCTGCCGCGCGCGCCGTACGAGACGACGAACCGATGGACCGAATATGGCGACAGCCTGTTCCGGCTGAAGGACCGCCGGGGCAACGACTATCTGCTGGGTCCCACGCACGAAGAACTGTTCACGCTGACCGTCAAGGGCGAGTACAGCTCCTATAAGGACTTTCCGCTGACGCTCTACCAAATCCAGACCAAATACCGCGACGAGGCGCGCCCGCGCGCCGGCATCCTGCGCGGGCGCGAGTTCGTCATGAAGGACTCGTATTCCTTCGACATCGATGCCGCCGGGCTGAAATCCGCCTACCACGCGCACCGCGAGGCCTACCAGCGCATCTTTGATCGGCTGGCGGTACGTTACGTGATCGTCTCGGCGGTGTCGGGCGCCATGGGCGGCAGCGCCTCCGAAGAGTTTCTGGCCGAGAGTCCGATCGGTGAAGACACCTTCGTTCGCTGCGTCGAGTCCGGATATGCGGCCAACGTCGAAGCCGTCGTCACCGCGCAGCCCGAATCGAAGCCCGCAGATGGGCTGCCTGCAGCGCAAATCCACGACACCGGTGACACCCCGACCATCGCCACACTGGTGGCCTGGGCCAATCATGCGGAGCTCGGGCTGGACTTGGGCCGCCCTGTCACCGCCGCCGACACCCTGAAGAACGTTCTGGTCAAAGTCCGTCAGCCCGGTGGGGACTGGGAGCTGCTGGCCATCGGTGTGCCCGGTGACCGGGATATCGACGACAAGCGGCTGGGCGCGGCGCTGGAACCGGCCGAGTATGCGTTTCTCGACGATGCGGACTTCGCCAGGTACCCCTTTCTCGTCAAGGGCTACATCGGCCCGAAAGCCCTCCGGGACAACGATGTTCGGTACCTCATCGACCCACGGGTGGTGGACGGCACCAGCTGGATCACCGGGGCGGATGAGCCCGGCCGTCATGTGGTCGGCCTGGTGGCCGGCCGCGACTTCACCGCCGACGGCACCGTCGAGGCCGCTGAGGTGCGCGAGGGTGATCCTTCGCCCGACGGCGCCGGCCCCCTGGTCATGGCGCGCGGGATCGAGATCGGCCACATCTTCCAGCTCGGCCGCAAGTACACCGATGCCTTCACCGCCGACGTACTCGGCGAGAACGGCAAGCCGGTGCGGCTGACCATGGGCTCCTACGGCATCGGGGTGTCGCGGCTGGTCGCCGTCGTCGCCGAACAGCATCACGACGAGCTGGGGCTCCGTTGGCCTTCGTCGATCGCCCCCTTCGACGTCCACCTGGTGATCGCCAACAAAGACGCCGAAGCTCGCGTCGGTGCCACCAAACTGGCCGTCGATCTGGACAAGGTGGGTGTCGAGGTATTGCTCGACGACCGCAAGGCATCACCCGGCGTCAAGTTCAAGGACGCCGAGCTGCTCGGCGTGCCCTGGATCGTCGTGGTGGGCCGCGGCTGGGCTGACGGTCGGGTGGAAGTCCGCAACCGGTTCACCGGACAGACCAGCGAGGTGGCCGTCGGCGATGCCCTCACCACCGAGATAGCTGCGGCCATCAGCGACTGATTACTCGGTACCGCCGGGAAAAGGCGTGGTGATCGGCCAGCCGCCCAACACCTTGTTCCAGCGGGCGGCCATGACCGCACTCTGGGTCAGCGCGGTCGAGGCGAAAGCGCGGTCCTCGGCAGTATCGGCGTGCTCGACGACCGCCCGCCAGGCCGTCGCACCGTCGTTTTCCATCCGCGCGGCCAGCCGCGCCGCATCCATCGGGCTGCCCACCGGCGACGGCAACTGATAGCCGGCGGCTGCGGGCGGGACGGTGACCTTACGGGCGGTCAGCATCGCGACGACGTCGTCGCGCCGTTGGCGGTGCTGGTTGAGCGCCTCCACCACCAGGTCGTTGACGCTGGGTGGCGACAGCGCCGACACGATGCCGTAGCCATAGATCGTGGCGTGCTCGATGGCAAGTGCATCGGTCAGGGCCGTGACGTCGGAGGACGTCATATCGAGGGCCCCCCGGGCACCAGCGCCACCTGGTAGGACGCCGTGCAGGACGCAACGATAGAGGCGAGCAGCCCTCCTCGGTAGCCCGACGAGGTCGCCACCAGTCGGTTAGCGTCCTCCGCCGACTTGCGCAGCGAATCGATCACGTCAGAAACCGGTGGCGGTGGTGGCGGGGGCGCTACCGGTTCGGTAGGGCTGGAGCCGGCGGACGCGCTGGCGCCGTTCGTTTCGCTGGTCGCCGATATCAGCTTGCCCGCGGCCCGCGCGACCTCGGTGGCCAGGGCGCGGGCATGCGCTGCACGCTGGGCCGCCACGACGGTCAGCGCGGCAGAGATCTGGGGTGGGCTGCCGATGGCTCCGGCGGCCGCAGCCGCCAGCGCACTGTCGTGCCGGGCCTGGTCCAACGGGCCCAACAACTCTTCGACAGTTGGGGGCTTGGGCGTCGACTCGCCGCAGGCGGTTGCGACCACCCCAAGTGCAGCGAGAGCGGCACCACCAGCTAGCGCGCCCCGCCTGCTGATGACGGGTACTGCTCTGGGCACGTCCCACATCCTGCCATCACGGCGCTCCGCAAGAGCGCCAGCCACGATGAGGTGAGACGTAACCGACGCGATCGAAGCGCGATCCGGTCGCGATCTGGTCATCAAGGGCCAATCCTGGCGTATCGTGGATAGCTGGTTCTCCTGGGTTCGCTGTGAACGCCAGCTACTGCGTGCGCGGTCGGACGCAGGGAGCCGCGCGCCAGACGAACGGGCGGCACACTTGCCGGACGCCGCCGATGACCGACAACTCAAGATGAGGAGCTCGCCGTGACCACCGAGCTACCTTCGCAGACGCAGGTGATCGAGCTGCTCAGTGGCGAGTTCGCGCGCTCCGGCTACGAAATCGAAGAAGTGGTCATCGACCCCCGCCACCGTCCGCCGCGCATCACAGTGATCGCCGACGGTGATTCCCCACTGGATTTGGACGCGATCGCCACGTTGTCGCAGTCGGCGTCAGCTTTGCTGGACGGCCTGGACAACATCCGTGACGACTACGTCCTCGAGGTGAGCTCACCCGGCGTGGAACGCCCGCTGACCACTGCGAAGCACTTCCGCCGAGCGCGGGGCCGCAAGGTGGAACTGGCCTTGACGGATGGATCGCTACTGACCGGCCGGGTCGGCGAGACCCGCGGTGACACGCTGGCCCTGGTGGTCCGCGCCGGACGCGACTTGACGGTGCGCGACCTGCCGTTGCAAGAGATTGTCAAAGCTGTTGTGCAGGTGGAGTTTTCGCCGCCAGCACAAGCCGAGTTGGAACTGGCGGGTCGGGCCGCTGGGACGGAGGCCGGAGCATGAACATCGACATGGCCGCGCTGCACGCGATTGAGGTGGACCGGGGTATCTCGGTCAACGAACTACTCGAAACGATCAAGTCCGCGCTGCTCACTGCCTACCGGCACACCCAGGGTCACCAGACCGAGGCGCGCATCGAAATCGATCGCAAGAGCGGGGTCGTGCAGGTGATCGCCCGCGAGACCGATGAAGACGGCAACCTGATCAGCGAATGGGACGACACACCCGAGGGCTTCGGCCGGATCGCCGCCACCACGGCTCGGCAGGTGATGCTGCAGCGCTTCCGCGACGCCGAGAACGAGCGCACCTTCGGTGAGTTCTCCACCCGCGAGGGTGAGATCGTCGCCGGCGTCATCCAGCGGGACAGCCGGGCCAACGCGCGCGGCCTGATCGTCGTCCGGATGGGTACCGAAGCCAAGGCCTCCGAAGGCGTGATCCCAGCCGCCGAGCAGGTCCCGGGGGAGAGCTACGAGCATGGCAACCGCCTGCGCTGCTATGTCGTCGGCGTGAGTCGCGGCTCCCGCGAACCGCTGATCACCCTGTCGCGCACCCACCCCAACCTGGTACGCAAGCTCTTCTCACTGGAAGTCCCCGAGATCGCCGACGGTTCCGTCGAGATCGTGGCGGTGGCCCGCGAGGCTGGCCACCGTTCCAAGATCGCCGTGGCATCCAAGGTGCCCGGCCTCAACGCCAAGGGTGCGTGCATCGGCCCGATGGGGCAGCGGGTCCGCAACGTCATGAGCGAGTTGTCCGGCGAGAAGATCGACATCATCGACTACGACGAAGACCCGTCCCGCTTCGTAGCCAACGCGTTGTCGCCCGCCAAGGTGGTCTCGGTGTCGGTAATCGACCCGACCGGCCGCGCCGCCCGCGTGGTGGTGCCTGATTTCCAGCTGTCGCTGGCCATCGGCAAGGAAGGTCAGAACGCGAGGTTGGCCGCTCGGCTCACCGGGTGGCGCATTGACATCCGCGGTGACGCGCCGGGTCAGTCCGAGAGCGAACCCGAACAGGGCGCCAGCCACGGGATGGCGCACGAACGCTAGCCGCACAGATGGGTGGTTCGAGCGAGGCGTTCAGTGACGCTAGACTTAGCCGTGATCCAGCGCGAGCCTTTGGCCTCGGCGCTCCGAAGCCCGGACGTCCCCAGCGGACCGGTGCGGACGTGTGTCGGGTGCCGGAAGCGAGAGTTGGCCGTCGAACTGCTTCGAGTGGTGGCTGAGTCGGACGGGAATGGCACTTACGCCGTGATCGTTGACACTGCCAGAAGCCTGCCGGGGCGGGGTGCTTGGTTGCATCCCGTGCAGCAGTGCGTACAACAAGCGATCCGACGGCGGGCTTTCACCAGAGCGCTGCGCATCACCGGTTCACCGGACACATCCGCGGTGGTCGAGCACGTCGATTCTCTAGGCGCGTTCGTCCCACCGGGCAACAGAAGAGGCAGCAAAGAACATGAGCACACCGTGAAGTCCCGATGACCATGTGTCATAGCTAAAACCGAGGCGCGGCCCACGTCTGTCGCCTCATAGACAGGAGATGTAGTGGCAGGTAAGGCCCGCGTACACGAGTTGGCTAAGGAACTCGGTGTCACCAGCAAGGAAGTCCTCGCCCGACTGAATGAACAGGGCGAATTCGTCAAATCGGCCTCGTCGACAGTAGAAGCGCCGGTAGCCCGGCGGCTGCGCGAGGCATTCGGCGGCAGCAAGTCCGCCCCCGAAAAGGCCGCGGCACGAAGCCCGCAAGCAGGCCCCCCGACTGGGGCGTCCAAGGCACCCGACAAGGTGGCGGCAGCTCCAGCTGCCAGTCCAGCTGCGAAGGCCCCGGATGCGGCTCTCGACCGCGCCCTGGACCAGGCGATCGACAAATCCGCCGGCAACGGCGCGCCGACCGACGCATCCGTCAAGCCCGCGGCCCCGGGCCGTCCGACCGCCCCGCCGGCATCGGCGGCCGCCAAGCCCGCGCCTCCGGCCCCGCCGGCTCCCGCGCCGACGGCGCCCGCCCCGGGTCAACCGCCCAGCCCGCAGGCTTCTGCGCCCGGCACGACACCCGGGCCGCGCCCGGGCCCGGCGCCCAAGCCAGGCGTGCGCACCCCGCGCGTCGGTAACAACCCGTTTTCGTCGGCGCAGCCCGTGGACCGGCCCATCCCGCGTCCGCATCCGCAGGCTCCGCGCCCCGGTGCGCCGAGGCCTGGTGCGCCGCGACCGGGCGGAGCTTCGCCCGGCAGCATGCCGCCACGTCCCGGCGGCGCCTCCGGTGGACCGCGTCCAGCGCGTACCGGCGGCGGCCCCCGGCCCGGCGGTGCCCGACCCGGTGGCCCTGGTGGCCCCCGCTCCGATGGCGGCGGCGGTAACTACCGCGGTGGCGGTGGCGGCGGCAACGTCGGGGCCGCACCCGGCGCCGGCGGCGGCGGTTTCCGTGGCCGTCCCGGTGGTGGTGGTCCCGGTGGCGGCGGCGGTGGTCGTCCCGGCCAGCGCGGTGGAGCGGCCGGAGCGTTCGGCCGTCCCGGCGGTGCGCCGCGGCGTGGCCGCAAGTCCAAGCGGGCAAAACGCGCCGAGTACGAGAACATGCAGGCGCCGGTCGTCGGTGGCGTGCGGTTGCCGCACGGCAACGGTGAGACCATCCGGCTGGCCCGCGGCGCATCGCTGAGCGACTTCGCCGACAAGATCAACGCCAACCCGGCCGCGCTGGTGCAGGCGCTGTTCAACCTCGGCGAGATGGTGACCGCGACCCAATCGGTCGGCGACGAGACGCTGGAATTGCTCGGCGGCGAGATGAATTACGTCGTCCAGGTCGTCAGTCCCGAGGACGAGGACCGTGAGCTGCTGGAGTCCTTCGACCTGACCTACGGCGAGGACGAAGGCGGCGAGGACGACCTGCAGACCCGTCCGCCGGTCGTAACGGTGATGGGTCACGTCGACCACGGCAAGACCCGACTGCTGGACACCATCCGGAAGGCCAACGTCCGCGAGGCCGAGGCCGGCGGCATCACCCAGCACATCGGTGCTTACCAGGTGAGCGTCGACCACGATGGCAACGAGCGGCCGATCACCTTCATCGACACCCCCGGTCACGAGGCGTTCACCGCCATGCGTGCCCGTGGTGCCAAGGCCACCGACATCGCCATCCTGGTGGTCGCGGCCGACGACGGCGTCATGCCCCAGACGGTTGAGGCCATCAACCACGCGCAGGCCGCCGATGTGCCGATCGTGGTGGCGGTCAACAAGATCGACAAGGAGGGCGCGGATCCGACCAAGATCCGGTCACAGCTCACCGAATACGGTCTGGTGGCCGAGGAATTCGGCGGCGACGCGATGTTCGTCGACATCTCGGCCAAACAGGGCACCAACATCGAGGCGCTGCTCGAAGCGGTGCTGCTGACCGCCGACGCCGCGCTGGACCTGCGTGCCAACCCGGACATGGAGGCTCAGGGTGTTGCCATCGAGGCACATCTGGACCGTGGTCGCGGTCCGGTGGCAACCGTGTTGATCCAACGCGGCACCCTGCGCGTGGGCGACTCGATCGTCGCCGGTGACGCCTACGGGCGCGTCCGCCGCATGGTCGACGAGCACGGCGACGACGTTCACGATGCGCTGCCGTCGCGGCCGGTCCAGGTCATCGGCTTCACGTCGGTGCCCGGTGCCGGTGACAACCTGCTGGTGGTCGACGAGGACCGCATCGCCCGACAGATCGCCGATCGGCGTAGCGCCCGCAAGCGCAACGCCCTGGCGGCACGCAGTCGTAAGCGGATCAGCCTGGAGGACCTGGACTCGGCGCTGAAGGAAACCAGCCAGCTCAACCTGATCCTCAAGGGCGACAACGCCGGTACCGTCGAGGCGCTGGAAGAGGCCCTGATGGGGATCGAGATCGACGACGAGGTGGCGCTGCGCGTCATCGACCGCGGGGTCGGTGGCATCACCGAAACCAACGTCAACCTGGCGTCGGCTTCGGATGCGGTGATCATCGGTTTCAACGTGCGCGCAGAAGGCAAGGCGACCGAGCTGGCCAACCGCGAGGGCGTCGAGATCCGCTACTACTCGGTGATCTACCAGGCGATCGACGAAATTGAGAAGGCCCTGCGCGGCATGCTCAAGCCGATCTACGAGGAGAACCAGCTGGGCCGCGCGGAGATCCGGGCGATCTTCCGGTCTTCGAAGGTCGGCATCATCGCCGGCTGCATGATCAGCTCGGGTGTGGTGCGCCGCAATGCCAAGGCTCGGCTGCTGCGGGACAACATCGTGGTCACCGAGAACCTCTCGATTCACTCGCTGCGCCGGGAGAAGGACGACGTCACCGAGGTCCGCGAGGGTTTCGAATGCGGTCTGACACTGGGCTACTCGGACATCAAGGAGGGCGACATCATCGAGTCCTTCGAACTCGTTGAGAAGGCACGGGCATGATGAGCGCCAGGCATGGCTGATCCCGCCCGGGCACGCCGGCTGTCCAAGAGGATCAACACGATCGTCGCCTCGGCGATCGAGTACGAGATCAAGGATCCGGGGCTGGCCGGGATCACCATCACCGATACGAAGGTGACCGCCGACCTGCACGACGCGACGGTCTTCTACACGGTCATGGGACCGACGCTGGATGACGAGCCGGACTATGCCGGTGCCGCCGCGGCGCTGGAGCGGGCCAGGGGTGTGTTGCGCTCCAAAGTCGGGGCGGGCACCGGTGTGCGCTTCACGCCCACCTTGACCTTCAGTCGGGACACGACCACCGACACCGTGCACCGGATGGAGGAGTTGTTGGCTCGCGCCCGCGCTGCGGATGCCGATCTGGCCCGGGTCCGGGTGGGTGCGAAACCGGCAGGGGACGCCGACCCGTACCGTGAGAGTGGGGCGGTCGCCGAACCGCACACCGCAGGGGGACCTAGCGATCCTGATTTTGAGGGGATCGAAGCTGTGGGGGTACCACCCGCTTGCGGGGGAGACACCGATGACGTTGATCGACCCGAAGACTGAGCTGACCGGTATGCCGCGCCTTCAAGGGGCGCGCGTCGATGCGGTCGGCGCCGCCGAGTTGCTGTCGGCCGCCGACACCGTCGCGGTGATCTGTCATGTCCACCCCGACGCGGACACCATTGGTGCCGGACTCGCGCTTGCGGCGGTGCTGGACAAGTCCGACAAGTTGGTTCAGGTCAGCTTCGCCACGCCGGCGCAACTCCCTGAGTCGCTGCGCTCGCTGCCCGGCTGCGACCTGCTGGTAAGCCCGGAGGCGTTGCGACGCGACATCGATCTCGTGGTGACCGTCGATGTCCCCAGCATCGATCGGCTCGGCGCACTACGGGTTGTGGCCGGTCCCGACCAGCAGCTTCTGGTCATCGACCATCACGCCTCCAACGCTCTGTTCGGCACCGCGAATTTTGTTGACCCGAGCGCGGATTCGACCACGATGATGGTCGCCGACGTCCTCGACGCCTGGGGTAAACCGATAGACCTGGGTGTGGCGCACTGCATTTATGCCGGGCTGACCACCGACACCGGGTCTTTCCGGTGGGCCAGCGCGCGCGCTCTACGGTTGGCAGCGCGGCTGATCGACATCGGTGTGGACAACGCGGCGGTCAGCAGGTCGCTGATGGACAGCCATCCGTTCGCATGGCTGCCGCTGCTGTCACGGGTGCTGGGCTCTGCGCAGTTGGTTCCCGAGGCGGTCAATGGCCGGGGCCTGGTTTATGCCGTTGTCGACCACCGGGATTGGGTCGGCTCTCGTCCCGAGGAAGTCGAAAGTGTCGTCGACATCGTGCGCACCACGCAGCAGGCCGAGGTCGCGGCGGTGTTCAAAGAGGTCGACCGGCAACAGTGGTCGGTTTCGATGCGCGGCAAGAGCGATATCGATCTGTCCTCCGTCGCGTCCAGCTTCGGCGGCGGTGGTCACCGGTTGGCCGCCGGTTATTCGACCTCAGGCTCGATCGGCGATGTTGTGGCATCGCTGCGCGCCGCTCTGGGCTGACCGACCTTGACAGAGGCAGGCCGGCCCGCTGTGGGCGGCCGGCAGATCGCGGCACTGGCGCTGCCCGCGCTCGGGGTGTTAGCCGCCGAACCGTTGTATCTGCTGTTCGACCTTGCGGTGGTGGGCCGGCTTGGGGCGCTACAGCTCGCGGGCCTGGCGATCGGCAGCCTGATGCTCGGCTTGATCGGCACCCAGTCGGTCTTTCTGTCCTATGCCACGACTTCGCGGTCGGCCCGCTATTACGGGGCCGGTGACCGTCGGGCGGCGGTCATCGAAGGTGTGCACGCAACCTGGCTGGCGTTGATTCTGGGGGCGTTGGTCGTCGTCGTGGTGCAGGCCACTGCGGGACCGCTCCTGTCGGTCGTTACCGGAGCAAAAGGCGAGGGGGACGACATTGCCGCGGCGGCCCTGCCATGGCTGCGGATCGCGATCATGGGCGCGCCCGCGATTCTGATCTCGCTGGCCGGCAACGGCTGGATGCGCGGCGTCCAGGAGCAGGTAAAGCCACTGCGTTTTGTGGCTGCCGGCTTCTCGCTCTCGGCGGTGCTCTGCCCGCTGCTGGTGTATGGCTGGCTGGGCTTTCCCCGGTGGGGGCTGGCCGGTTCAGCGGTGGCCAATCTGGTCGGCCAGTGGGTGGCGGCGGTGCTGTTCCTTGCTGCGTTACTGCATGAGCGGGTGCCGCTGCGGCCGATCCGGTCCGTGCTGCATGCCCAATTGGTGATGGGCCGCGACCTGTTCGTGCGGAGCCTGGCCTTTCAAATCTGCTTCGTCTCCGCGGGGGCGGTGGCCGCCAGGTTCGGTGTGGCTGCGCTCGCCGCTCACCAAGTGGTGTTGCAGCTCTGGACTTTCCTTGCCTTGGTGCTTGATTCGTTAGCCGTCGCGGCGCAGACGCTGGTCGGCGCGGCGCTGGGCGCCGGTGACGCCGCGCATGCGAAATCGGTGGTCCGCCGGGTGACAGTGTTTTCAACCGCTGCCGCGGGCATATTGGCCAGCATGCTTGCGGTAGGAGCGGCGGTGCTGCCGCAGCTATTCACCGAGGACCGGTCCGTGCTTGCGGCGATCGGGGTGCCGTGGTGGTTCATGGTGGCCCAACTGCCGCTCGCCGGAATGGTTTTCGCGCTTGACGGGGTTTTGCTGGGCGCGGGCGACGCCGCATTCATGCGAACGGCAACTGTGGTCAGTGCGCTGATCGGATTTCTTCCACTGATCTGGTTGTCGTTGGCATACGGCTGGGGACTGGTAGGTATCTGGTCGGGATTGAGCACCTTTGTGGTGCTGCGGTTGATCTTCGTCGGCTGGCGCACGCTGAGCGGCCGCTGGGTGGTGACGGGCACGTAGCTGCCCGACAAGCCGGCTCCCAGAGCAGTCGACCGGCTAGCCCGGCAATGCGGATTGGTGCCAGGCGGGGACCCTGCACTGACCGACGCCACGCATCAAATGCGGTGCGTGCGGCGATCCGAGAACTGATCCCCGAATCGCCGGTTCGCAGACAACTTCAGCCGGGGCTCCTCGATACACTTCGCCGGTGGCCACCCAGCGGATTCGGCGCCGGACGTGGGCAGACTACGCGTTGTTCGTCGTCCTGGTGGGCCCCAATGTGGTGCTGCTGGCACTGTTCATCTACCGGCCGCTGGCCGACAACATCCGACTGTCCTTCTTCGACTGGAACATCTCCGACCCGAAGGCGGAGTTCGTCGGGCTGTCCAACTACGCAGAGTGGTTCACCCGCGACGATACCCGCCAGATCGTGCTCAATACGGCGATCTTCACCGTGGCCGCCGTGGTCGGCTCGATGGTGCTGGGGCTGGCGCTCGCCATGTTGCTCGATCAGCCGTTACATGGGCGAAACCTGGTGCGCTCCACAGTATTTGCGCCATTCGTCATCTCGGGCGCGGCTGTCGGCTTGGCCGCTCAGTTTGTCTTCGACCCACATTTCGGCCTGATCCAGGACCTGCTGCGTCGCTTCGGAGTCGGGGTGCCCGACTTTTACCAAAACGCGCACTGGGCGATGTTCATGATCATCGTCACCTACATCTGGAAGAACCTCGGCTACACCTTCGTCATCTACCTGGCGGCATTACAGGGAGTGCGCCGCGACCTGTTGGAAGCGGCTGAGATCGACGGCGCTGGCCGGTGGACCAAGTTTCGTCGGGTGTTGTTCCCGCAACTGCGGCCCACCACGTTCTTCCTGTCGATCACCGTGCTGATCAACTCACTGCAGGTGTTCGACGTCATCAACGTCATGACCCGCGGCGGACCGGAGGGCACCGGCACCACCACCATGGTGTACCAGGTGTATCTGGAGACCTTCCGCAACTTCCGCGCCGGTTACGGCGCCACCGTGGCCACGATCATGTTCCTGGTCCTATTGGCCGTCACCTACTACCAGGTACGGGTGATGGATCGGGGGCAACACCAATGACTTTCGATCGCGCGCGCCCCGCCCGTCTGCTGGGCTACGCGGCCATGCTCGTGGTCGTTCTGCTGATCGCTGGGCCGATGACGTTCGTGTTCTTCACCTCCTTCAAAAACCAGCCCGACATCTATTCGCAGCCGACCGCCTGGTGGCCGCCGCACTGGCATCCGCAGAACTATCAGACCGCCACCCACCAGATTCCGTTCTGGACATTCCTGCGCAACTCGGTGATCATCACCTCGGCGCTGGCGGTTGTGAAGTTCGTCCTCGGTGTGCTGAGCGCATTTGGTCTGGTGTTCGTGCAATTCCCGGGCCGCAACGCGGTTTTCCTGCTGATCATCGCCGCGTTGATGGTGCCCAACCAGATCACCGTGATCTCCAACTATGCGCTGATTTCTCAGGCGGGTCTGCGCAATACCTTCCCCGGCATCATCCTGCCGCTGGCCGGTGTCGCATTCGGAACTTTCCTGATGCGCAACCACTTTCTCGCGTTGCCCGCCGAGGTCATCGAGGCCGCCCGGATGGACGGCGCCCGTTGGTGGCAACTGCTGCTGCGGGTCGTGCTGCCGATGTCGGGACCCACCATGGTGGCGTTCGGCATCATCACCGTGGTCAACGAATGGAACGAATACCTGTGGCCGTTCCTGATGTCCGACGATGAGTCCGTAGCGCCGCTGCCGGTGGGGCTCACGTTCCTGCAGCAGGCCGAGGGCGTGACCAACTGGGGCCCGGTGATGGCTGTGACGCTGCTGGCTATGCTGCCGATCCTGCTCATCTTCATCGCGTTGCAGCGGCAGATGATCAAAGGACTCACGTCCGGCGCGGTCAAAGGTTGACCATGAACCACTCGACCCGCAGACAGTTCCTCGCGCTGGCCGGCGCGGCCACTTTGACGTCAGGCTGCGCGGGGATGGGCGGCACCGGACCGATCAAGTCCGGAAACGGACCGATTACCTTCTGGTCCAATCACCCTGGCATGTCTACCGTGGTGGAACGGGAACTGATCCGCCGCTTCCAGGGCGAGTTCACCGGCCTGCAGGTCAAGTTGATCGACGCCGGCAAGGACTACGACGAGGTGGCGCAGAAGTTCAACGCCGCGCTGATCGGCGCCGATATTCCCGATATCGTAGTGCTGGACGATATTTGGTGGTTCCATTTTGCGCTCAGCGGTGCCATCAGCCCGCTCGACGACCTGTTCGGGCAAGTCTCGGTTGATACCTCGGACTACGTGGACTCGCTGTTAGGTGATTACGAGTTCGACGGCCACCATTTTGCGTTGCCCTATGCGCGCTCGACGCCGCTGTTCTACTACAACAAAGTCATGTGGGAACGGGCCGGCCTGCCGGACCGCGGACCGACCTCCTGGCAGGAGTTCAGCGAGTGGGGTCCGCGGCTGCAACACGTTGTCGGCGAGGGGAACTGGGCACACGGCTGGGCCAATGACGAAGCGATTTCCTGGACCTTCGAAGGTCCGAACTGGGCGTTTGGCGGCGCCTACTCCGACCAGTGGACGCTCAAGTTCACCGATCCGGCGACCCTCGCGGCGGGCAACTTTCTGCGCGACTCCACGCACGTTAAGCGTTACGCCGCGGTAGCCAACAACGTCGCCAACGAGTTCGCCACCGGCATCCTGGCCTCCACTGTGGCGTCGACGGGTGCCCTCGTCGGTATCACCGCAGCGGCGAGATTCGACTTCGGTGTGGCGCCGTTGCCCACCGGCCCGGGTGGAGGGCCAGCCTGCCCGACCGGCGGGGCCGGACTGGCTATTCCAAGTAAGCTCTCCGAAGAGCGAAAACTTAACGCACTCAAGTTCATCGCATACATCACCAGCCCGCGGAATACCGCCTATTTCAGTCAGCGCACCGGATATCTCACGGTGCGCAAGTCTGCGGCCGACGATCCAAGCGAACAGCAGTACCTGGCCGACAATCCGCGTGCCCGGGTGGCGTTCGATCAGCTCCCGCACACCCGACCGCAGGACTACGCCCGCGTGTTCCTTCCCGGGGGTGACCGCATCATCGCGGCCGGCTTGACATCCATCGGACTGAAGGGGTCTGAAGTGAGTGCGACGTTCTCCAGCATCGACAAACAGTTGCAGGTCATCTACGACCGCCAGATCAAGCGGAAGCTCCCTGGATCGCACCGTGGCTGAAGTGCAGTACAGCGCGGTCACATACCGCTATCCCGGCGCCGACGAGCCCGCGGTGGACAACCTGGACCTCGACATCGCCGACGGGGAGTTCCTGGTGCTCGTCGGCCCTTCCGGTTGTGGCAAGTCCACCACCTTGCGGATGCTGGCCGGGCTGGAATCCGTTGAGAGCGGCCGTATCACGATCGGGGGCACCGACGTCACCCAACTGCCGCCGCGGGCTCGTGACGTGGCGATGGTGTTCCAGAATTACGCCCTGTACCCGAACATGACGGTGGCCGCAAACATGGGGTTTGCGCTGCGCAACGCCGGCGTCTCGAAGGCGGACACCCGGCAACGCGTGCACGAGGTAGCCGCCATGCTGGAACCGACTGAGCTGCTTGACCGTAAGCCGGCGAAGCTGTCCGGAGGCCAGCGTCAGCGGGTGGCGATGGGACGGGCGATCGTGCGCCGGCCCCAGGTGTTCTGCATGGACGAGCCACTGTCGAATCTGGATGCCAAGCTCCGGGTCAGCACCCGGTCGCAAATCTCGGGGCTACAGCGTCAGCTGGGCACCACCACCGTCTACGTCACGCACGACCAGGTGGAGGCGATGACGATGGGGGATCGGGTCGCAGTACTCAAAGATGGTGTGCTGCAACAGGTTGATACGCCGCGGGCGCTGTACGACAACCCGGTCAACACCTTTGTCGCTACCTTCATCGGGGCTCCGTCGATGAACCTCATCGACGCCGTTGTCGCCGACGGTGTGGTGAAATCACCCGACCTGGCGATCGCCGTGCCGCGCGGAACGGTCGACCGTGTGCTGCTCGGTGTTCGGCCGGAGTCTTGGGACGTTGTGCCGGTGGGCACACCGGCATCATTGACAGTGCACGTCGAACTGGTGGAGGAACTCGGATTCGAGTCCTTCGTCTACGCAAGGCCGTTGGATGAGGACGAGTGGTCGTCGCGGGCACACCGCATCGTGTTCCGCACCGACCGTCGCACCGCGGTGCATGTCGGTGAGTCGTTGGCGATCTCGCCGCACCCGGACGAAGTACGGTTCTTTGACAGCCGGACCGAGGCCCGGATCGGTTAGGGTGTGTCTGGCAGCAGATACACACCTGTCCGCCTTCAAGCGACAACTCGGGCGAATTCGCCTGCGGCTCAACGTATTGTCGCTGCGAGGCGGGCATCCGGGTAGCCGCCGATCCTAGCGACGCAGGTGGCCACGAAACTCCGAGTCCGCCGGCTGCTCAACGCACCTGCGAGCGTCCTCGTTGCAGCACCGCCTCGCGGTTGGCGGCGATGTCGTCGCCGCTGGTCCGGAACTGCCGGGCAGCGGTGGCCTCCAGCCAGAGCCCCCCGCCGGTCTGTGCGTCGTCGATCCGGTGATACGACGCCAGCAGCGCGCGCACCGCGCCCTGGTTGTTTCCGACGATGGATGCCGCAACCTGCCGAGCGGCGGCCAGCAGTTGGTCGTGCGGCACCACCTCGGTGACCAGGCCGGCGCGCAACGCGTCGGTGGCCGAGAGGTAGTCGCCGGTCATGCTCATCCGTCGGGCCAGGCCCACGCCCACCTTCTGAGGTAGTCGCACACTGAGCCCCCAGGTCGGCAACAGACCGACTCGGGCGTGCGTGTCGGCGAAGCGTGCCTGCTCGGAGGCGATCAGGATGTCGCAGTACAGCGCCACCTCCAGTCCGCCGGTCACCGCGGCACCGTTGATCGCGCCGATCACCGGTTTGGTCATGGCCGGCCACCGCGGCGAAATGTCGGGCAGCGCGGTTTGCCCACCCAGTTCCTTGAGATCGAGTCCGGCGCAGAACACGGGATCGGCGCCGGTGACGATGACGACATCGACGTCCTCGTCGGTCTCTGCGTCGGACAACGCGCCGAAAAACTGGTCCCGCAGCGCAGTGGACAGCGCGTTGCGGGACTGCGGGCGGTTCAGGGTCAGGGTGCGTACCCGTTGGTCGGTCTCGATCAGCAGGATCTCGTCGGTCATCAGTTCACCGTAGCCAAGTCCGTTCCGCGCCTATCGTGGACACCATGTGCCGGAATATCACCGAACTACGCGGGCTGGAGCCGCCGGCCACAGCCCAGGAGATCGCGGCCGCGGCGCGCCAATATGTGCGCAAGGTCAGCGGGATCACCCATCCGTCAGCGGCCAACGCCGACGCGTTCGAAGCTGCCGTCGCCGAGGTCACTGCCACGACCACGCGGCTGCTCGACGCGCTGCCGCCGCGGCGCCAGCCGCCCAAGGCCGTCCCGCCGCTGCGCCGGCCCGAGGTTGTGGCGCGGCTCGCGAGATCGCAGTGACGGAGACGCTCAGATAATGACGACGACGCTCAAAAGATGACAACAGCGCTCAAAGAGTGGAGCGCGGCCGTGCACGCGCTGCTCGACGGGCGCCAGACCATACTGCTGCGCAAGGGCGGCATCGGCGAGAAGCGGTTCGAGGTGGCCGCCCAGGAATTCCTGCTGTTCCCGACGGTCGCGCACAGCCACGCGCAGCGCGTCCGCCCCGAGCATCAGGACCTGCTCGCACCCGCGGTCGACGACAGTACCGATGCGCACATCACGGTGCGGGCAGCAGCCAAAGTTGTTGCGGCGCTGGCGGTCAACCGGCCGGACGGTCTGCAGCAGATCGAGGATCTGCACATCTGGACCGCCGAGTCGGTGCGCGCCGACCGGCTCGACTTCCGGCCCAAACACAAGCTGGCCGTGCTGGTGGTCTCGGCGATCCCACTCATTGAGCCGATGCGGCTGACCCGCACTCCCGACTACGCGGGGTGCACCAGCTGGGTGCGGCTGCCCGTTGAACCGAGTCTGGCGGCGCCAGTGCACGCAGCGGCCGAGCTAGCCGAGATCGCCGTCCGGGTCCGCAGCGCCGTCGGCTGAGTCGCCATTGACCGGAAGCAGCAGCCGGGATTCGCCGAAATGCACCGAATGTGTGGCCGGCTTCAGTTGCCGCCCGGTCAACACCGGTTCCTGAGCGCCGAGATTGCGCGCATAGCGGGGGAACCAACTACCGGTGATCAGGACGCGGATGCGGGATCCGGCCGCGAATCGGTGCGCAATAGCGTCCAGTTCAATCCGCACCTCGCGCTCCCCGTCACCAAGTCGCTGGTAGCCGTCGCTCACGTTGGTGGACCGGCCTTTGGCGTCGACCTCGCTGACGCGGACGAACAGGTCGACATGGGGGTTGTCGGAGCTGTGCACTAATTCGACGACGGGGCTGCCGTACACGTCGAGGTCGTGGGTGAGGACGGCTCCGGTGAAACTGAGCACATCGTCGCGCGGCGCCAGGTGGGTGTCGTCGCGATATCCGCCTTTCGGCGACAGCAGTGGACCGCCGACGGTGGGGGTTGGGTGGGCGGGGTGGTAGTGAAAGTTCGCCGGCCGCGTCTTGGTCTCCGGCGGAGTGTCGCCGAGATGCCCGTAGGGCTGCAGATACAACGTGTGTTCGGTGGTGGCCGGCGGCCAGTCCGGCAGGTAGCGCCAGCCACGGCCGGCGACGAAGACGTGCACCGGGCTCGGGCGCTGCAGCGTCGGCGCACCGCCCAGATGCGCATCGAGCCAGTCCAACGTTTCCTGGGCGCAGGTGGGCAAGCCCTTGGTCATCATCTGGGTGTGCGTCCAGGGTCCCACCGTCAGAGCGACGTCCACGCCCCGGTCGCGTAGGTGCCGATATTGCTGCAGTGTCTGGCGCAGGAAGATGTCTTGCCAGCCGCTGAGCAGCAGCACCGGAGCTTGGACGCGATCCAGTGCGTCGGGGAAGCGCAGTTTGTCCCAGAACGGATCGGTGGGGTCAGTGTGCTCTACCCATGATTCGAACCAGGGCGCGCCTTCACCGAGCAGTGTTCGGGCCGCGGGCCCCAGCGGCACCTCGCCGACCGCGCGCGCAACTTTGCGCGGAGCCCGCAGTTGGCGGATTCCGGCACGGATGCGCCCCGGCTCCTCCTGTCGGGCAACCAGATCGCTCCAGCCCAGAAAGTCATTGACCGCGAACGTGCCGGTGCCCCACGTCGAGTCTCTGAAGTCGTGCGGCCCCACGGTGATGACGGCCGCGGCCAGCTCCGGCGGCGGATCGTTCAGCAGCGCCCATTGGGTGAAACCCAGATAGGACAACCCGATGGTGGCGAAGGTGCCGGTGAACCAGGGCTGCCTGCGCAGCCACTCCACCGTGTCGGTGCCGTCGGCGGCTTCGTTGACCATCGGCTCGAACTCGCCGGCGGACCCGAAGGTTCCCCGCACGCTCTGTAGCACGACGTGATAGCCGCGGGCGGCATACAACCTGGCGAAGGCCAGGTTGAACGGGAATTTACGCCCGTACGGTCCCCGGGCCAGCAAGGTGCCAGCGGGCTTGGACGTTTCCGGCGCGTAGTGATCGCCTACCAGCTGAACGCCGTCGCGCATCGGGATTCGGACGCGATTGACGGTGTAACGCGTGGATGCGCGAGGCAGGCCCAGCGCCATGCCAAGCGCGCCCTGCGCGGCCCTCATGCCAACTCCGGTGGTCAGCGCGCGTAGCTTCGCCTGTTCGCGCCCGGTGGATGTAGTGGTCACATCCCCACATTAGGGAACGGAACTAGAACTTATAGAAGGGAGCGAGTTCGTTGGCCCGCTGCAGGTTGGTAGACGGGCAGTCGACGTCGGGCTCGGAGTAGACGGTGGAGTAGAACAGCGACTGCTGGATCACCCCGTAGCTGGTCTTGAACGTGACCATGCAGGAGATGTACCAGTAGCTGTTGTGATAGGTGGGCTTCAGCACCCAGTACGTCGCGGCGCGGTGCCCCTGAATCGTTGTCTCGACGGCGTCGGGGGGCAGGCTCTGGGCGTAGGTGCGCCAGATGATGGGCTCAACGGCGAGCTGGTAGTTCCCGGCGTCGAATTGGCACCGCAAACCCTCCTGGGCCTCGGGTGGTGTGAAGCCGAGGCCGAGTCGCTGCACGACGTCTAGCGGGATCTGGGTGCACGGATCGAACGGGCTTGGATCGCTGGTCGCCACGATGGGGCTCTTCATCGTGGTTTCCATCGGCTGAGCGGTTGACCGCAACTCGACGGTCCCGTGGCCGGTCGGCATCGGTGGAGCGAATTGCCAGCCCACGATCATTGCGGCGAACAGCGCACTAAGCGCTGCAACCAGACGCAGCTTGGCTAACACGACACCCCCTGCTCTCGGCGGTCCTATTGCCGGGAGTGTACAAGTAGCGTCCGCGCAGTCACAGCGAAACGAGAACTTGTTCTAGGCGCCGTGGCGATCGCAAGCGCGGCGAAGCCGGGCGCAGCGGGTCGCCACCATCTGGTCCCAGCGAATCGCCATCAGATAGGTCCCTTGGCAAACAGGCCGTTTACATCGGGTCGCTAGGGTGGTTATTCGTGGCCGGGCGACAAACGGGGCGGGAACCGAGCGGTGGGGGACAACCGACGCTGTGGGCTGTCTCGGACCTGCACACCGGTCACCTCGGCAACAAGCCCGTCACCGAGTCGCTGCACCCGTCGTCGCCGGACGACTGGCTGATCGTGGCCGGCGATGTCGCCGAACGCACCGACGAGATCCGCTGGGCGCTGGATCTGCTGCGGAAGCGCTTCGCGAAGGTGATCTGGGTGCCGGGCAACCACGAGCTGTGGACCACTAACAGGGATCCGATGCAGATCTTTGGTCGCGCGCGTTACGACTACCTGGTCAACATGTGCGATGAGATGGGCGTCGTCACCCCCGAGCACCCTTTTCCGGTGTGGACCGAACGGGGTGGGCCGGCGACCATCGTGCCGATGTTCCTGCTGTACGACTACTCGTTTCTGCCGGCGGGAGCCAACAGCAAAGCCGAGGGCATGGCGATCGCCCGGGAACGCAACGTCGTGTGCACCGACGAATTTCTGCTCTCGTGCGAGCCGTACCCCACCCGCGAGGCATGGTGTCGGGAGCGGATTGCCAAGACCCGCGCCCGTCTCGAAGAACTCGACTGGATGCAACCGACGGTGCTGGTGAATCACTTCCCGCTGGTGCGGCAGCCCTGCGACGCGCTGTTCTACCCGGAGTTCGCGCTGTGGTGCGGATCCACCAAGACCGCCGACTGGCACACCCGTTACAACGCGATCTGCTCCGTCTATGGTCACCTGCACATTCCACGAACCACCTGGTACGACGACGTGCGGTTCGAAGAGGTGTCCGTGGGTTATCCGCGGGAGTGGCGGCGTCGCAAACCGTACAGCTGGTTGCGCCAGGTGCTGCCGGATCCTGAGTACGCCCCTGGCTACCTCAATGACTTCGGTGGTCACTTCGTGGTCACGCCGGAGATGAAGGCGCAGGTCACTCAGTTCCGGAAACGAGTGCAGGAGCGGCAATCCCGGTGACGACGCGAATGCTGGTGTCGTCGCTGTTGCCCGGCACCCTGGTTGACGCCATGGCTTATGCCGAGTTGTACTCCGACCCGCCAGACCTCACGCCGCTGCCCGAGGAGGAGCCGCTGATCGCCAAGTCGGTGGCCAAGCGGCGCAGCGAATTCATCACCGTTCGGCACTGCGCCAGGGTCGCGCTCGGTGAGCTGGGTGTGGCACCGGCACCAATCCTCAAGGGCGACAAGGGAGAGCCGTGCTGGCCCGACGGCATCGTCGGCAGCCTCACCCACTGCACGGGTTACCGCGGCGCGGTGGTCGGACGCAGTGCCGCAGTGCGCTCGGTGGGGATCGACGCCGAACCGCACGACGTGTTGCCCAAAGGCGTGCTGGACGCGATCAGTCTGCCTGCCGAGCGCTCCGAAATTCCCCGGGCGCTGCCTGCCGGGCTGCATTGGGATCGAATCCTGTTCTGCGCCAAGGAAGC
Organism: Mycobacterium sp.; assembly: GCA_032162865.1. Classification (GTDB taxonomy): domain Bacteria; phylum Actinomycetota; class Actinomycetes; order Mycobacteriales; family Mycobacteriaceae; genus Mycobacterium. The sequence goes on from JAVROG010000201.1 coordinate 34,143, forward strand.
AACGTACAAGGCGTGGTTCCCGCTGACCAAGCGTTGGCTGGGTTTCGAGGACGCGCATATCACCTTCGAAGCTGACCCTTCCGGCTCGGCCGGTCGTTTCGTCTCCCGCATCCTGATCGACCCGGCCGCCCTCTCGGGCACCCCGCTGACATCGTTGGCGGGCCGCTGGTCGGTCGAGCGCGACCTGGTGCTCACCGCGATCGTGCTATGAGCAAAGCGGGTCCTGCGCCCGACCCGGGGATTGTCGTCGTCGACAAGCCGGCCGGGATGACCAGCCATGACGTGGTGGGCCGGTGCCGGCGCATCTTCGCCACCCGTCGGGTGGGTCATGCCGGGACCCTGGACCCGATGGCCACCGGTGTGCTGGTGGTGGGAATCGAACGCGCCACCAAGATCCTCGGCCTGTTGACGGCAACCTCGAAGTCCTACGCCGCCACGATTCGGCTGGGTCAGTCGACATCCACCGAGGATGCCGATGGTGAACTGCTGCAGTCTGTTTCGACTGAGCATGTCACGGCAGAGGCCATTGCCGAGGCGATCGGTCCGCTCCGCGGTGACATCAAGCAGGTCCCGTCGACGGTCAGTGCGATCAAGGTAGGTGGTCGTCGGGCATACCAGTTGGCGCGTGAAGGCCAGACGGTCCAGCTCGAAGCCCGCCCGGTACGCATCGACCGCTTCGAGATGGTGGACATGCGACGCGGTGTGGACGTGATCGACCTCGACGTGGAAGTCGACTGCTCGTCAGGCACCTACATCCGCGCGTTGGCCCGCGATCTCGGTGATGCGCTGGCGGTGGGTGGCCATCTGACGTCGTTGCGGCGGACCCGCGTCGGCCGCTTCGACCTCAGTCAGGCGATGTCACTCGACGACCTCGCGGAGAGCCCGCGGCTGAGCCTGAGTCTCGACGACGCCTGCCTGCTGATGTTTCCGCGCCGCGATCTCAGCGCTGAGGAGGCCGACGCCGCGGGCAACGGACGGGCACTGCCCGCGGCCGGCATCGACAACATCTACGCGGCGACCGCCGCTGACGGCAGGGTGATCGCCCTGTTGAGGGATGAGGGTGCGCGGACAAAGTCAGTGGTGGTGATCCGCCCGGCAACGATGCCGGGGCTTTGAGAGAATCGCGCTCCGATCTGTGTCTATGGCGAATACCATTATCGCTACAGGCGGCAGAACCGGGTACTGCCGATGCCGTAGGCGACGGAGAAATAGATGGCCCCAAACTGAAGGTCTCGCCTGATCTCATGGCTGGCGACGTCGACGAGGGATACGGGAAGGTGGCCGACGCTTTCCGTCGCAACCTCAGCAGTGGCCAGGAGGTCGGTGCCGCTGTCGCCG